>NZ_JAGRPV010000001.1:7690000-7835000 GCF_030014955.1 Cohnella hashimotonis | reverse complement strand
ATGGGGGGACGCAGGAGGGCAAGAACGCGAGCTGATGGAATAGCTCGTCCAAGCAGTGAGGGGTGCATGTAGGCAAATCCGCATGCTTTAACCTTGAGCTGTGATGGGGAGGGAAAATTACAGTACCGAAGGTTCCGTGCTCACGCTGCCGAGAAAAGCCTCTAGCCAGGAGAAGGTGCCCGTACCGCAAACCGACACAGGTAGGCGAGAAGAGAATTCTAAGGCGCGCGGAAGAACTCTCGTTAAGGAACTCGGCAAAATGACCCCGTAACTTCGGGAGAAGGGGTGCCTCGGTAGGGTGAATAGCCCGAGGGGGCCGCAGTGAATAGGCCCAAGCGACTGTTTAGCAAAAACACAGGTCTGTGCGAAGCCGTAAGGCGAAGTATACGGGCTGACGCCTGCCCGGTGCTGGAAGGTTAAGGGGAGCGGTTAGGGGCAACCCGAAGCTGTGAACCGAAGCCCCAGTAAACGGCGGCCGTAACTATAACGGTCCTAAGGTAGCGAAATTCCTTGTCAGGTAAATTCTGACCCGCACGAATGGCGTAACGACTTGGGCGCTGTCTCAACGAGAGATCCGGTGAAATTTTAGTACCTGTGAAGATGCAGGTTACCCGCGACGTGACGGAAAGACCCCATGGAGCTTTACTGTAGCTTGATATTGAACTTGGGTACGGTCTGTACAGGATAGGTGGGAGCCTAAGAAGTTGGAGCGCAAGCTTCAATGGAGGCGCCGTTGGGATACCACCCTGATCGTATCTAGGTTCTAACCTGTCACCGTGAATCCGGTGAAGGGACCGTGTCAGGCGGACAGTTTGACTGGGGCGGTCGCCTCCTAAAGCGTAACGGAGGCGCCCCAAGGTTCCCTCAGAATGGTTGGAAATCATTCGAAGAGTGCAAAGGCATAAGGGAGCTTGACTGCGAGACCTACAAGTCGAGCAGGGACGAAAGTCGGGCTTAGTGATCCGGTGGTACCGAATGGAAGGGCCATCGCTCAACGGATAAAAGCTACCCTGGGGATAACAGGCTTATCTCCCCCAAGAGTCCACATCGACGGGGAGGTTTGGCACCTCGATGTCGGCTCATCGCATCCTGGGGCTGAAGTAGGTCCCAAGGGTTGGGCTGTTCGCCCATTAAAGCGGTACGCGAGCTGGGTTCAGAACGTCGTGAGACAGTTCGGTCCCTATCTGTCGCGGGCGTAGGAAATTTGAGAGGGGCTGTCCTTAGTACGAGAGGACCGGGATGGACGCACCGCTGGTGTACCAGTTGTTCCGCCAGGAGCATCGCTGGGTAGCCAAGTGCGGGAGGGATAAGCGCTGAAAGCATCTAAGCGCGAAGCCCGCCTCAAGATGAGATTTCCCAATTAGTAAGACCCCTTGGAGAACACGAGGTTGATAGGCTCGGGGTGGAAGCGCAGCAATGCGTGCAGCTGACGAGTACTAATCGGTCGAGGGCTTATCCTACTGTTCCTTCCGAGGAACAAACGGCAAGCCGCACAGGCAAGAAAATTTCTAGGCGCAGATTCGTTTCGCATCCGGTTTTCAGGGCGCAAGCTCTGTGAAGCTGCAAATCTGTACGACACCCGTCGCACAGTAGGTCTGGTGGTAATGGCGGAGGGGTCCCACGCGTACCCATCTCGAACACGACCGTTAAGCCCTCCAGCGCCGATGGTACTTGGACCGCAGGGTCCTGGGAGAGTAGGACGTCGCCAGGCTAAAGCACAGCAAAGAGAACCACCTTCTTCGGAAGGTGGTTTTTTGTACTACAGCAATGGTTCACGCAGCTCCCCGCGCGAGGTGCGGCGGCGCGTCGGCTGTCAACCTCTCTGCTGTAAATGGCAAATCCGATGAAGGAATGGCAGGGACGGATATGCGTGTTCACGAGGAGCGGGAAGCCGGGCTCTGCGATTCACAGGTGCAAAATGAGTAAAAATAAAGGACCCACTGGAGCATGCAGTAGATCCGAAATCCAGACGCAGCCCATATAGGGCTACTCCTATATATGATAGTAGGAGACTTCCGTATCGGATAGGCGAATGACGCCATTGCCTCGCTCCTTGCGCATGCGCAGTAGCAGTGTGAGGCGCGGGGAGAGCAGCCAGAAGTGCCAGTAAACGAGCGAAATAACCAAGGCTGGATGCACCCAAGGATAAACCAGCGCGGAGGCGCAGCATCCGACCAGCATCAAGTGAAAGTGCAAGCGGCGAAATAGGCCTAGGCTCGTATCCATGACCGGCAGCGGACCAATCCATGGCCAGTCAATGCGGAAGCTCCAGCGTTTGCCGGCTGTGGCATCTACGCGGCGCAGCGTGATGCGCAGGACCACGGCATGAATAAGTATCATTAAAATCAAGCCGATCGCCATGCACTCAAGCCCCTTCCAAGCGTAGAAGCCTGTGACGAACCCGGCGCCTAAAAGTGCGGTGGTCATATAGCTATATTTTGTTTCCGGTCGCATCGGAATTTTGCGAATCAGTTTGTAATGATAGACGGTGGCCTCGCGTGATGGCTCGGGCATTTTCATAGAGGATCTCCTTGTATGACGCTAAGGTTCTGTAGTTACTATCGGCTCGAATTGCGCATATTGTTAAAATTCTGGCAGTACCGCGCTAGCAAGAGGTATATTTTCATAGAGTATGAGGCATACTAGTCGTAATAAGCCAACCAAAGGCGGGAATGCCATGAATGAAGAAGAGAGCAAAACCTGCATCGTATGCGGACAACGCGATCGGGAAGGCATTCGGATCATGAGTTCATTTATCTGTCATTCGTGCGAGTCGGAAATGGTGAATACGCCTGTCGAGGATCAACGATATCCGTACTTTGTTCAGCAGCTGAAGCAACTGTGGGTGCATACGGAAGGCTGACAGCCGCTGCGAAGAGGATGAAGCGCAGAAGACGAAGAAGTGCCGGGAGAGAACGGCGCTTTTTGTGTTGTTTGGGGCACTACAAAAGATCTGATATAATGGTGATTATGTAAAATTTTATGAAACCAAAACGGGGAATGAACTTGAATGCAACCAGCAAAAGGTGATCAAGCTCCTTTATTTGATATGCTAGTAGACCGCGCGCAAAAGGGTTTGATTCCCTTCCATGTCCCGGGACATAAACAGCGCGCTATCAAAGATGGCTATGAAGCGGCTGCAGACTTCGGAATATGGATGAATATAGATGTGACCGAGCTATCGGATACGGATGATCTTCACGACCCGAGCGGAGCGATCGCGCAGGCGCAGCATCTGGCTGCAGCGTGCTTTGGTGCAAATGAGACACATTTTCTCGTTGGGGGAAGCACTGCAGGCAATCTGGCGATGATACTCGGGCTATGCGATCCGGGCGATTTTGTATTGGTACAGCGCAACGTGCACAAATCCATTATTCACGGTCTGGCGCTCGCGGGTGTCCGATGCGTTTTTTTGACACCGGTGCTGGACGGCGAATCAGGTATTGCTATAGCTCCAAGCGTAGAGACTGTAATGAGGGCTGTCGAAACTTATGGAGAAGCTAAAGCGCTTATTCTGTGCAGCCCCAACTATTATGGCATAACCGCCGATCTGGCTCCTTTGGTTGAAGCAGCGCATGCAACGCGGATGCCGGTACTTGTCGATGAAGCGCATGGCGCCCACTTCGGGCTGCATCCCGCATTTCCCCGCAGCGCGCTCCAGGCTGGAGCGGATGTGGTCGTTCAATCGACGCACAAGATGCTGAGCTCGCTCACCATGAGCGCTATGCTGCATATACAAGGCGAGCTGGTGCCCCGACCGGCGATTCGGCAAGCCCTTGGTATGGTGCAAAGCTCAAGTCCGTCTTATCCGCTGATGGCATCCCTCGATCTGGCTCGCAGAGAAATCCAGGTACAAGGACCAGACTTGTTCGAGATGGCGCTTGCGGTGTCCAGCACTGTGCGCGAGGCCCTTGCCGAGCTGCCCTTCGAGGCGCTGAACGCGGATGATCCGTTAAAGCTATCAATAAAGGATAAATGGGGAAGGCTGAGCGGATTCGAGCTGCTATCGGAGCTTGAAAAGCGCGGCTGTGTCGCTGAAATGGCGGATGCAAGCTATGCGGTGCTGGCACTCGGACCCGGCACGAGAAAAGAGGATGGGGAGATCTTGCTGCACGCGCTGAGCAATATCGCCGGAGAATTGGATGCACAGGGCCAGAAAAGCTCTAGCAATCAAGAGGTCCCGACCAATAACCTGTCACCCGAAGCTGCATACGGCCAGATTTCGGAGCCGGTCACGATCAGAAGACGAACTGCCTCTGCATCCAGCGTGGCGCTAGAGGCGGCAGCGGGTCATATATGCGGAGAATGGATCATTCCCTATCCGCCGGGCATTCCTCTCCTGTACCCGGGGGAGCCTATATCTGAAGTTACCGTCCTTGAGCTAAAACGCTTGGCTGCCGCCGGAGCGCGATTCCAGGGAGCGGCGGACGAAACCTTGGCGTCGATTCGAGTCCTGACGGAAGGGGATAACGTATGAAGGGCTTAGCATCGCCTAAAATTCCAGAATCACGATTAATTGTGGCATGGATAGCTATTTGCGCAGCGGCAGCCATTATCGTTTATCTGCTGTTCGTACCGCCCGTTATCGGCGTAGCGGACAATGGCGACTTCAATCGCGTCATGGGCGCTGCGGGTATCGCCTATGCAGATCCGCACGAGTCCTATGCGGACCGTTACTTCGGCTATGCTCACCAGCTCTATCACTACGGCGGCTTCACTTCCGGCGGTTATGTATCCACGCATGTGCTGCTTGTGGCGATCGCTGGAGGGATCGGGAGACTCATCGATTCACATACTTTCGATATTCGCGTACTCGGCTTTTGTTATATGGCGCTCACGCTCTCTGCTTTGTGGCTTCTCGTGCGTTATGCGCCAGCGATACGGGGCAAATACGCAACCGGAATAGCCGCCTCCTTTATGGCGGTAATCGGCATCGGCATTTTTTGCGACGTCGGCTATACCGCGTATTATCAGTCTTTCTTCGGTGAGCCCTTTGCGCTGGTCGCTACTCTGCTCGCGCTGGGGGCAGCAGTCGCAATCGCGTCGCGGGTCGATCCGGATAAGCGGAGCTCGACAGAACAATCCGACCCGCAACAGATCTCCCGCCCCCCGTCTGCATGGCTCTTGGCGCTGTTCGTAAGCGCCGGCGTCGCCTTGGCTAGCTCCAAAATCCAAAACGCGCCCATCGGCTTCCTTCTGGCCATTCTGGCATGGCGCATGGCCGCGCTGCGTCCCGATAGGGGCTGGCGGCTGCGCGCCAGAATCGGCGCAGCCATTCTGGCCTTATCGGCCGTCCTCATGATGGCGCTGGCGCCGGATCAGCTCCGGCATATCAACCTGTATCAATCGATTTTTTTCGGCGCGCTCAAGGATACGCCCGATCTGAAGCGGGACATGGGCGAGTTGGGTATTCCGGACAAATATGCGGGATTGGCGGGTACGAACTATTTTCAGAAAGACACGATCGTTCCCCAGAGCGACCCTACGCTTCGGCGGGAGGTGTTGGATCGGCTGTCGCACCGCGACATCGCCTTGTATTATTTGCGGCATCCCGAACGGTTCGTGAGCAAGCTCGAGAAAGCGGCGAATAACGGTACGGCTGTAAGACCCTATTACCTGGGAAATTATAGCGAGTCCGCCGGCCGTGAGCGAAGCAAGCTGTCCTATGCGTTTAGCGCATGGAGCGAATGGAAGCATCGGGATATGCCGAATACGCTGTCCTGGTTTGTCTCCTGCTATGCGGTCTATTATGCGCTTCTCGCAGCATGGTGGATTAGAAGCGCTGGCCGCCCGGGTACCAGGCTGCTCTCGGAGCTGCTTGCCGTCATCGGTGCTGCAGGCGCGGTAGCTGTAACCGTGTCGCTCATGGGGGACGGGGAAGCGGATCTCGGCAAACATCTGTTCATGTTTAACGTATGCTTCGATATTATGGCAGCCAGTGCGCTCGTTGGAGGCGTTTATGGACTGCTGTGGGGAGTAAGGGCGCTCACCGTCAGGAGCGGGAATCGCAGACAGTCGACGATAATCGTTCAACCTGCGAAGCTTTCAGGCTATAATAGAGAAGAGTAGACGCTAAGGGGCGTCTGCCTATTATATAGAATCGGGGCATTCGCAGGATGAAGAAAGGTAATTTCATTACAATAGAAGGCAACGAAGGCGCGGGAAAATCGACGATCGCGGTGATGATGCTCGATCACTTGCGCAAGAAGGGCCTGGATGTCGTGGCGACGCGCGAACCCGGCGGTATCGCGATCGCGGAGCAGATCCGCGCGATCGTGCTCGACAACGGCAATACCGCCATGGACGGCCGCACGGAGGCACTGCTATATGCGGCGGCCCGCAGGCAGCACTTCGTCGAGAAGATTGTTCCTACCCTCGAACAGGGTAAGACAATCCTATGCGACCGATTTATCGACAGCAGCCTCGCCTACCAGGGATACGCGAGAGGCCTTGGCATCGATGAGGTCATGTCGATTAACGCTTTTGCGATCGAAGACGGATTCCCCGATCTGACGATCTATCTGGACGTCGACCCCGAGATCGGCATCGAACGGATTCATGCGCATGGAGACCGGGAGATCAATCGTCTAGATCTGGAGTCTCTAGCGTTTCACCACCGCGTACGTGACGGTTATCTGGAGGCCCTGGCGCGGTTCCCGGATCGAATCGTACGCGTCGATGCCAATCCGCCTGCCGAGGACGTATTCGCGGCGGTAGCGGGGGTACTGGATCGCTTTTTGAAACGGGCTGAATAAGATAATAGCGTATAAATGCAGGCAATGAAGACGCCAGGCCAGGATAGCGCTTGCAAAAATGCGTCGATGGGCAGGATTTGAAGCTGCGGTGTCAAATTTTATAAAAAGAAGCTTATATTACATTGAATTGGGAGGAATGATGGATGAAGCTGGTCATCGCCGTAGCACAAGACAAGGATAGCAACAGGCTCTCCAATGCGCTCATCAAAGAAGGGTTCCGCGCGACGAAGCTCGCTAGTACCGGAGGATTTCTCAAGGCCGGGAATACGACGTTCCTGATCGGGATCGAGGACGAACGCGTGCAGCAGGTGCTCGACGTGATCCGAGCCAACTGTAAGGTGCGCGACCAATTGGTTACCCCTGTTTCTCCGGTCAGCGGCGCAGCCGACTCCTACATCCCATTTCCGGTCGAGGTGCAGGTGGGCGGCGCAGCCGTCTTCGTGGTCCCGGTCGAACGATTCGAACACTTCTAACCTATCAGGCGGGATGTGAAGCGGGATGAAGATCCAGCCGGGTTATTTTCCCCCGAACAACAAGATTCAACGTACGGATACCAACTCCAGGCCGAGGGAGATGCCTAACTTCGGCGATCTGATGCAGCAGAACGAAGAAGGACGCACCCAGGAGGAGCTCCAGCGCAAGCTGGAGGACATCCGCCAGCAGGGCGACCGTCTCATGCGCTCCATGACCGTCCGCGAGCTGAAGCTGTACAGAATGATGGTCAAAGGCTTCCTTGAAGATACGCTCAAACGCGGAATCGCCTTGAAGGAAACTAAGGGCTGGGATCGTCGCGGGCGCGGCAAGCGGTATAAAATTTTGGAGGAAGTCGATTCGATGCTCGTGGCCATGGGAGAGGAACTGCTCGGCAGCGAAGAAGGCCGGTTGGAGCTTCTGCAAAAGGTCGGCGAGATTCGGGGGCTTCTGATCAACCTGGTTTTTTAACGGCGTATCCGTCGTTGTTATACATTTAGTCCATCAACGAGAGAAGGTTTGGCGCAATGACGATCGCATCGGTACCGGGACAGGATCGGGCCAAGCGGCTGCTGCAGGGCATGCTCCGCAGCGGCAAGGTCGCGCACGCCTACCTGTTCGCGGGCCCGCAAGGGTCGGGAAGGAGCGCGATGGCTCTGGCCTTCGCGATGACGCTGCTCTGCGAGCGCGGGGGCGACGATGCCTGCGGCGAATGCCTGACGTGCCGCAAGGTCCAGCACGGCAACCATCCCGACCTGCACCGCGTCGTTCCGGACGGTCAGACGGTGAAGATCGATCAGATCCGCGAGCTGCAGCGGGAGCTGTCTTATCGCAGCGCCGGCGCGCAGCGCAAGATCTACGTCATCGAGGCCGCGGAGACGATGACGGTCCAAGCGGCGAACAGCCTGCTGAAGTTTCTGGAGGAGCCGCCGTCGCCCGTCGTGGCGATTCTGATCGCGCCGAGCGAGCAGGCGATGCTCCCGACGATCGTATCGCGGACGCAGCTTGTACCGTTCACGCCGGGCGATCCAAAGGCGATGGAGGCGCTGCTAGTACGCGAAGGCACGCCGCCGCTGATCGCTAAGTCAGTCGTTCATCTGTCCGCGGGGTTCGAAGCTGCGCTGGCGCTGGCGGCCGAGAATTGGTTTGCAGAAATCCGAAACGTAGTGATACAATTAGGCAGGGAGATCCCGTCCCGGTTCCCTGGCGTGCTGCTGACTGCGCAGACCCAGGTGTTTAAGACGGATCTGGCCGAGCATACCGACATTTTGCTGCAACTGTTTGCTTTATGGTATAGAGATATGATTTATGTTATGACCGGTCGCGAGGAGAGGCTCGTTTTTTCCGATCAAGCGGAATGGCTCTCCAAGCAGGCCTGGACCCGAAGTGTCCATGCCTGGACCCGGTCTATGGAAGCGGCGCTGTCCGCCGTTCGCCGCATCAAGGCGAACGTGCAGCCGCAGCTCGCTTTCGAGCAATTTCTAGTGACGTCCGCACAGACGGCGGGTTAACCGTATCGGAGCGTCTGCAGCGGCGTACGGGAGGGGTAGTTTTGTACGAGGTTGTCGGCGTCCGCTTCAAGAAGGCGGGCAAGGTCTATTACTTTGACCCCGCCGAACATCCGGTAGCCAAGGACCAGCATGTCATCGTCGAGACTGCGCGAGGCGTCGAATACGGCACGGTCGTCATCGGACCGAAGACCGTCGGCGAGGCCGACGTCGTCCTTCCGCTCAAGAGGGTTATACGTGTCGCTGCGGACAGCGATGCGCATGCAGTCGAGGAAAACCGGAACGCGGCGAAAAATGCATTTACCATCGGATTGCAGAAAATTAAGGACCATCAGCTCCGAATGAAGCTGGTGGACGTCGAATACACGTTTGACCGCAACAAGATTATTTTTTACTTCACGGCCGAGGGTCGCGTTGACTTTCGCGAGTTGGTGAAGGACCTGGCCGGCGTCTTCCGTACCCGTATCGAGCTCCGTCAGATCGGGGTGCGCGACGAGGCCAAGATGCTGGGCGGCATCGGCCCTTGCGGCCGCGTACTCTGCTGCTCCTCCTGGCTGGGGGACTTCGAGCCGGTCTCGATCAAGATGGCGAAGGATCAGAACCTGTCGCTGAACCCGACCAAGATCTCCGGCTTGTGCGGCCGCCTCATGTGCTGTCTCAAGTTCGAGCATGACAACTATGAGAGCGCCAAGGAAGAGATGCCGGCCGTAGGCAAGATCGTCGTCACCTCGTTCGGAGACGGCAAGGTCGTCGGACTCAATGCGGGCAGCCGCAGCGTTCACGTACAATTGTTCGAGGTCGGCAAGGTCAAAGAGCTTCCTTTTGAAGAAGTCGTCGTAAAGTAATTCCAGCAGCACCTATCGTCACCGACACAACCTGGCTTTAAGGTGGAGCTTGCCATGAAGGATATATATTTAGGCGTGGATGAACTCGAAGCGAAGCTAGGCGGCCTCCATACGGAATTCGGCTCGCTGAAGCTCAAGATTAAGGAATTGGTCGAAGAAAACCAGCGGCTGCGCATCGAGAACCAGCAGCTGCGCAAGATTTTCAAGCGCGAGACAATCGAATTCGCGGCAGAACCTGCGGTCGACGTATCGGAGGAACCGGCCGATACCCGTCAGCAGGAGCAAGCCGAGACTGCGGCCGGGTCTTCCATTGGCGAAGGCTACGACAACCTGGCCCGGTTGTATCACGAAGGCTTCCATATTTGCAATGTGTATTATGGGCATTTGCGCATGGAAGGCGATTGCTTGTTCTGTCTCTCGTTTCTGAGCAAGCCTTAATTGGGATTTAACCGCGCACAGCCGACTCTCCAATCCGGGGGAGCCGGCTTTTTTTTGCAGTTGCACGGGAGTTGTCGCTGTCCGGATGCTGGCATTGGGTAGGCAAATCGAGTAAGCTTAGAGACGTGATGCCGGCATCAAGAACCGGTATAAAAAAGTGGTACGAAATGACGCATATATAATAGAAGAAAAAATTTGGGACGGTGCTTGGAGCGTTGAATGAAAACGATAACATTATGCACGGGAAGCCGCCGTTGCTGGAAGGCGAACGGCTGGACGACCTGCTGACGCATGATTATAAAATTATACAAAGCAAAGAGGTTTTCAGCTTCTCATTGGATGCCGTTCTATTAGCCCGATTCGCAGGCATTCCGAAGAAAGGACGGATCCTCGACCTATGCACGGGGAACGGCGTGATCCCGCTGCTGCTCGCGACGCGGACCGGCGCGACTATCGAAGGCGTAGAGCTGCAGCCCAGGCTCGCAGATATGGCCCGGCGAAGCGTTGCCTACAACGAATTGCAGTCGCGGATTGACATACGAGAAGCGGATTTAAAGGTGCTGCCCGCCCTGCAGGGCAGCGAGGCTTACGATGCGGTGACAGTGAACCCGCCGTACAAGCCCGTCGGCTCCGGCGAGCACAAGGAAAATCTGCATCAAGCGCTCGCGCGCCATGAGATCGGATGCACGCTGGAGGATGTCGTGGCGGCCTGCGCGAGAAGCGTGCGCGAGGGCGGGCGCGTCTCTATGGTGCATCGTCCGTCCAGGCTGGCGGAGATTATGGCCGCCATGCAGAAGTACCGGCTCGAACCGAAACGGATGCGCTTCGTGCATTCGCGTGCGGGAGCGGAAGCGAACATGGTGCTTATCGAGGCCAGCTTGGGCGGGCGACCTGAGCTTCGCCTGCTCCCGCCGTTAATCGTTTACGAAGGAGAAGGCCGTACTTATACAGAAGAACTGCTGGACGTATTTTACGGGCGTAAAAAGCAATTGAACGACACGGATACGAGTGAAAGGGCGGAGGATTGAACGATGAAGGAGAAGCGGGATCGCAGCTGGCGAGGAAGAAATCCGCAAGGCGCATCAGAGCGCGCCGAACTGTCGGAGGGGCACGGACAAGACCGGGAGCGGGACACCGATCGTACGTCTGATGCTCAGACACAGCTACCGCTGCAAGCAGCTGCGCAGGTCCAGAAAAGCTTCGCGGCTCGAGAGACAGACGGACCGGGCACGCTCTATCTCGTCGCGACGCCGATCGGCAATCTGGAGGATATGACGTTCAGGGCCGTTCGGATGTTAAAGGAAGCGGACCTCATCGCCGCCGAGGATACGCGTCAGACGCGCAAACTGCTCACCCACTTCGAGATCTCGACACGCCTGGTCAGCTACCACGAGCACAATAAGCGAGCGAGCGGTCCGGAGCTTGTCAGGCTGCTGGCCGAAGGCATGACGATCGCCCTCGTCAGCGACGCCGGCATGCCGGCTATCTCGGATCCGGGCGCCGATCTCGCAGCTGCAGCCGCCGCGCAAGGCATACCGGTCGTACCCATTCCGGGCGCGAACGCCGCACTTTCCTCACTCATCGTATCCGGCTTGCCGACGGACAGCTTCCTGTTCGCGGGCTTCCCGCCCAGGGACCGCAAGGGAATGGAAGCCTTCCTCTCCCGCCTGGACCGGGAAGAGGCCACGCTCCTGCTGTACGAGTCTCCGCATCGTCTGAAAAAAACGGTTGAGGCGGTCGCCGAGCGATGGAGCGGCCGGCGGATGGCGGTCGTGCGTGAGCTGACGAAAAAGCACGAGGAGATCGTACGGGGGACGGCCGAGGCTTGCCTGCAATATATTGAAGCCCATCCGCCCCTAGGCGAATGCTGTCTGGTCATCGAAGGCGCGGACCCGTCAACCGCATCGTCGGCCGATCCTAGCGATGCCTGGTGGTTCGGGCTGACAACAGCCGAGCATGTCGCAAGATACGAAGCGCAGAACGGCGAAAATCGCAAGGAAGCGATGCGGTTGGCGGCGCGCGACCTAGGCTTGTCCCGCCGGGAAGTGTACCAAATGTTGCTCGAAGAAGAAAAAGACCCCTCCGCGGACTAAGTCCGGGAGGGGCTGCAAGGAGATATAAAAAGGTTAGAAATAACGATGTTGGTAAGTGCTTCTTCCATTATAAACGAAATTCTCTATTTTGTCACACAGTTGCAGGTAAATCCTTCAAGCATTCTCTGCAAACGATTTTTCCTTTGAAATAAATAACGTTGTCGGCATTGCCGCAGAAGATGCAAGCCGGTTCGTATTTCTTCAGCATGATGCGCTCGCCGTCCACGTAGATTTCCAGCGCATCCTTTTCCCCGATACCCAGCGTTCTGCGCAGCTCGATCGGAATGACCACACGACCCAGTTCATCCACTTTCCGTACAATGCCCGTCGACTTCAACATTTGGAAATCCTCCCTCATTCGCGTAAAATAAGATTAAACGAAATGTCGGAGAACCTCCGCATATTCGCCATCATTCGACAAAATTCTTTCTTTTCCGTACTCTATCGTACCAACGATTCCCAAATAAGTCAACCAGAAATAGCGGTAACTTTAGCTGAAATTTAGCTGAATACCCGCTAACTTCCACAGATTCGCACCAATTCACTAATATATTAGGTAAAAAACGGGATTAGTTCTTAAAATTAGTGAATGACACCTTTCGACAAAAATCATAACCGTTTGTCGAATGCGAAGTCCAATCAACGAGGTGATCGAACATGTACCGTCTTCGAGAGGAAAAAGTATTCAAGGACCCCGTTCATCAGTCCATCTACGTACAGGAAGCGACGATCTGGAAGCTCATCAACACCGCCGAATTCCAACGATTGAGGCGCATACGCCAGTTGGGGACTTCGTACCTGACCTTCCATGGGGCAGAGCACAGTCGATTCTCCCATTCGCTGGGCGTATACGATATCACGCGAAGAATTATCAGTCAATTTGAGCGTAACGGATACCAGGACTGGCCGCAAGAGGAAAAAATGGTCAGTTTATGCGCTTCTTTGCTGCATGATGTCGGACACGGTCCTTTTTCTCATGCCATCGAACAAGTGTTCGATACCAATCATGAAGAATGGTCCTGCGCGATCATACTGGGAGATACGGAGATCAATCGGGTATTAAAGGAAGTAAGCGAGGACTTCCCCGAGAAGGTTGCCGCCGTCATCTGCAAGACGTACGACAAGCCGATCGTCGTGAGCCTCGTGTCCAGCCAGATGGACGCGGACCGGATGGATTATTTGCTCAGGGATGCGTACTTCACGGGCGTGAACTACGGTACCTTCGACCTCGATCGAATCTTGCGCGTGCTGCGTCCTTATCGTGGACGTATCGTGGTGAAGGAGAGCGGGATGCATGCGGTAGAAGATTATCTGATGTCGAGATATCAGATGTACTGGCAGATCTACTTCCATCCCGTAACGCGCAGTTCGGATATCGTACTGAGGCAAATTTTCATGAGGGCGCGCGAATTGTTCCGCGAGGGCCATGCGTTCAAATTCCTGCTGCCGCCGCTAGCGCAGTTGTTGAACGGCACGATCGGACTGCGGGACTACCTGGCCCTGGATGAAGCGATGGTTCAGACTGCGTTCGGCCAATGGGCGGACGAAGAAGACGAGATACTGGCAGACTTATGTAAACGATTCTTAAACCGCCGGTTGTACAAGTATGTACCCCTCGACAATCCGCACGAAACACTGGAGGAGGAGCTGCGGGAGCAATGGGAAAGGATCGGTCTGCATCCGGATTACCACCTTCAGATGGACACCCCGACGAACCTTCCCTACGACGTGTACAAGCCAGGATCGCCGGATCCCGAGCCCAAAGAAAAAACCCCCGTCCTCGTGCTGGACGAAAAAGACCGATTGACCGAGATATCCCTGAAAAGCGATATCGTTCGCTCGATCGCGGGACTTCATACCGGGAAGTATTATATCTATTATCCCGAAGACCTGGTGCTGCCTCACGTCAATCGCCTAAAGCCAGAGATCCGCGAGATGCTGGGTTTGTAGTCCCTTATCCGGGAAGTCGTCCCGGCAAGCTCCGCTTGGCCACCCAATAATAAAAACTTCGCAAAAGGAGACTTCTACGAAATGCTCTTTGATACGCACGCTCATCTGGATTCGCCAAAGTTCGATGAAGACCGGGAAGAAACGATCGCTCGCGCCAAGGAAGCGGGCGTCGGCAACATCGTGAATATCGGCTTCAACCGGGAGACGATCCCGACGACCATCGCATTGGCCGAAAAGCACGATTTCATCTATGCCGCCGTAGGCTGGCACCCGACGGATGCAGCCGATATGCGCTTGGAGGAGGATCTGGCCTGGATCGAGTCGCTATGCAGTCATCCGAAGGTCGTAGCGATCGGCGAGATCGGACTCGACTATTATTGGGATACTTCGCCCAAGGATGTCCAACAGCTCGTATTCCGCGAACAGATCCGGCTTGCGAAGCGGATCGGCATGCCGATCGTCATTCACAATCGGGACGCTCATGAAGACGTCATCCGTATTCTGCGCGAAGAAGGAGCGGCCGAGATCGGGGGCATCATGCACTGCTATTCCGGCAGCTGGGAGACGGCCAAGCAATGTTTGGACATGAACTTCTATATCTCCTTCGGAGGACCGGTCACCTTCAAAAACGCGCGCGTTCCCAAAGAGGTTTTGGCGCGTGTCCCCCTGGACCGATTGCTGATTGAGACAGATGCTCCGTACCTTACCCCCCACCCCTATCGAGGCAAGCGAAATGAGTCGTCTTATGTGCAATTCGTAGCCGATTCCGCTGCGGAAATCACAGGCCTTTCTAGGGAAAAAATAGAAGAAATTACGGATCGAAATGCACGTGTCTGTTTCCGACTCGAAGAAAAAGCGCCAACAAACGCAGAAAAATAAATATTTTCTAAGAAAAAACTAGCTTTTGCTTCTGAAATCCTAAAAATTTGGCTTAAATTTGCCTTAAAACGCTGAAATTCGCTCTTTGCACGTTCTTTACACCTTTGGGGCAGGCGGGTTATTATCTAATCCAGAAGTCCGAATATGACATTCCTTTTCCAGTGCGCTTAATCTCCCAGTGGGGAGAGCGGGGGACCCGACGCGGACGATATCGGCGCTTGCCGATGTCCCAGCGGTCCGAGCAATCTTGGGGTGAATGGCGAACGACGGGTGCCGTCCGGCTGACGGCTTACCGACCGATTGCTTAGGGCAACTCTCGACGCCCGAACCCGACAGCTAACCTCGCAAGCGTAGTAGAGAGAGGTAACCTCGTGCCGCCCCATCGTCCCTCGTCCAGTTGAGCGGAAGCCACGACCAGGCCCTCTGTCGCAGGCTTTTTTTGTGCCCGAATTTACGCATTCGGTGCAGATAGCCGCAAAGACCGCTCCACGGAGGCAACTACGGGATGAATGGCAGGCGCATGATATGCCTCCACAGCTGGGCAAGGCGGCGCAATTCGCTAGTGTGCAAGCCGCTCCACACTAAGCTTCCAGCGCCGTTATCACAAATGGATAGTCGCGTCAGACGAATATCATGTAAAACAGTCGACGGCGAGGCTATGAAGGAGGAACGAGAAAATGGGTGCAATTCCCCTCCAAGGGACCCATGATCCACGACCGACCGGCAAGCTTACCGCAGCGCGATGGTTGCATGAGCATCTGCGTTTGATTCTCTTGAGCGCAATTTTGTCCTTTGCTCTTACCATCTGTCTCATCATGCTGCTACACGGCGCGTCCGCCAAGAGCGTGACCGTCGTGGACGGCGGGAAATCTACCGTCATCCAAACCCGTACTTCCGATGTCTCCGCCTTGCTGAAGGAGATGGGCATCACGGTCGGTCCAAACGATCGGTTGTCGTCAGCGCTCACGTCCTCGGTTGAGGACGGCACGCGAGTCGTCATCGATCGGGCTATGAGCGTACAGCTCGTCGCAGACGGGAAGAAAGAGACCAAATATACAACAGTCAAGACGGTGGGCGATCTGCTCAAGAACGAAGGCATCGCGCTCTCCGCCGAAGACAAAGTCACGCCGGCCCTTACGTCGAAGATCGACGAGGGTCTGCAGGTGAAAGTCGTCCGCGTCACCCGGGAGGTCGTTACGACCGAGCATCCGATGGCGTACAAAGTCGTCAAGACAGCGGATAAAAACTTGCTGGTCGGCAAGACGAAGGTCGTGCAGACGGGCAAGCAAGGCTTGTTGGTGAAAAAATTCGAGCGCGTCTACGAAGACGGCAAGCTCGTTAATGAACAGCTCGTCTACAAATCGCTTGATCAGCCGATCGTGCAGCAAGTCGTAGCCGTCGGCGCGAAGAAAAAAGCGGCTGTCGTATCGCTCGCCTACAACAAGGCGTCGGACAATGTAAAGACGCTCCAATTGAACGGTAAATCCGTGAAGGTGAAGAGCGTATTGTCCGGGGTTACGTTAACCGCTTATTCCGCGGGTCCGGCTTCGACGGGCAAGGACGTAGGAGACGTGGGCTACGGCATCACAGCCTCCGGTACCAGAGTATCCGAAGGACGCACGATTGCCGTCGATCCGGATGTCGTGCCTTTGGGCTGGTGGGTCTACATCGAGGGCATCGGTTTCCGCCGCGCGGAAGACACGGGCAGCGCGATCAAGGGCAAGAAGATCGACGTGTACTACGACAGCGAGAGATATGCGAATAAGTTCGGCAAGAAACGCGGTAACACCGTATACGTCATCGGTCCGGTTAAGCCGTCGGCCGACTGAAAAGCTTCTTAGTCATCTTTACCCGCTATTGTTAATTTTGTGTCTGTATTATGTCGGAGCGGTCAAGTTTTTTTGGCGGCGGCCTGGTCGGGTCGCTGCGTCCTGGGAAGGGGCCTATGCCCCTTCCCTTTGTCATTTGCGGGATGTGGGCTATAATAGGGCATACGGAACGATGCGAACGGACTGAACGGGAAGAACGATGGGAACGGACTGAACGGGAAGAACGATGCGAACGAACGGCAACGACAACGAACGGCAACGACAACGAACGGCAGTGAGAAAGTAATAAACAACGTTTTGAGCGGATATGGGAAAGAACGAAATAACGGGTTGGAAAAAATGATACGAGCGGACCGGGGAAACAACGGAGCGAGCGGGGTGGACGGCATCAGCCTGGCTAGAATAGCGGAGATCATCGTCGTTGAAGGCAAGGAGGATACCGTGGCGATCCGGAGGGCCGTCGACGCGGATACGATCGAGACGGGCGGCTCTGCGATCGACGAAAAAGTGCTGCGGCGTATCGAGCTGGCCCGCGAGCGGCGCGGCGTCATTATTTTCACGGATCCCGACGTGCCGGGCGAGAAAATACGCAAGATCATCGAGGCGAGGGTGCCGGGGTGCAGCCATGCCTTCTTGGCAAAGGCGGATGCGCGCGGCAAGGACGGCATAGGCGTCGAGCACGCGAGCCCGGAGGCGATACGTGCGGCGCTGGCCCGCGTACGGGCATCGGCAGGGGGCCGCATTGCGGTCAGTGCCCATGGCGCGATTGCGCAGTCTGGCGCTGAGGCCGCATCAGCGGCGACTGCATCTGAGGCAGCGACGGCGGGCGTTGACGCGGTAGGCGCTGACCACAGGGCCTCAGCCAGCGCCTCCGCGGGAGCCGGGGAGCCTGAGATCGCCTGGCCGGATCTGATCGATGCGGGGCTGATCGTGCATCCGGCCGCTGCGAGCCGCAGGGAGCGCATGGGCGAGCTGCTGGGCATCGGTTACGCCAACGGCAAGCAGTTCTATAAGCGGCTCGGCATGTTTCGCATTACGCGGACGGAGTTCGCCGAGGCGCTGAGGCAGTTGACGAGAGAGGGAGTAGGCGAATGACGAAGCATGCGGGAGGCGCGGGCGGCCTGGCGGGCGCCATGGACATCGCGACGCCGACGCGGACGAAGGATATTATCCGCAAGCACGGCTTTACCTTCAAGAAAAGCCTCGGTCAGAACTTTCTGATCGACAAAAATATATTGGACAAAATCGTGGATGCCGCGGCGCTCAACAAAGACAAGGGCGCGTTGGAGATCGGCCCCGGCATCGGCGCGCTGACGGAGCGGCTCGCGCAGGAAGCAGGCAAGGTCGCCGCGGTTGAGATCGATAACCGGCTGATCCCGATTCTCGAAGAAGTGCTCTCGCCCTATCCGCACGTATCCGTCGTACACGGCGACGTGCTGAAGACCGACCTTGCGAAGTTATGGGCAGAGCGGTTCGCTAGCTGCAGCCAGGTCAGCGTCGTAGCGAACCTGCCGTACTACGTGACGACGCCGATCGTCATGACGCTGCTCGAGCAGAAGCTGCCGCTCGACCGGATCGTCGTCATGGTCCAGAAGGAAGTGGCCGAGCGGATGGCGGCCAAGCCCGGCGGCAAAGACTACGGCACGCTTAGCATCGCCGTCCAATATTACTGCGTGCCGGACATCGTCTGCGTGGTGCCGTCCGGCGCCTTCATCCCTGCGCCCAACGTCGACTCGGCGGTCATTCGGCTGACCAAGCGAGAGGCGCCGCCGGTCGACGTTTCCGACGAGACGCGCTTCTTCCGCGTCGTGCACGCCGCCTTCACGCAGCGCCGCAAGACGCTGCACAACAACCTGGCCGCGCTCGTCGGCAAGGATCGCAAGGGCGAGCTCGCCGGCCTGCTTGAAGCGAGCGGCATAAAGCCGGAGCGGCGCGGCGAGACGCTGTCGCTTCAAGAATTCGCGACGTTGTCCGAAGCATTGGCCTCCGCAGGCTTGATCGAATAAAACCTAGGGTCCCTGTCATGTTGACGGGGACCCTTGCTTGCGTTAATGCGTGCACCTTTGGGCGCCCCTCTCCATAGGATAGACGAAGAGGTGATTCGCCCATGAAGCTAGGGGACTTGGTCGTCCGCAAATCTTACGGCGGCGATGTATTGTTCCGAATCGCCGCCCTGCTGCAGACTACGGCGGTGCTGCGGGGAACGGATTATCGGCTGCTCGCGGACGCGCCCGTAGGAGACCTCGAGCAGGTACGGAACCCGGACGAGCTGCGCGGCCCCCGAACAGCGCGCGTGCAGGCCGGCGAATCGGTGAGACGGATGCAGGCGGAGCGTGCCCACGCCCAGGAAGGGATCGAGGAAGCGGGCACGACCGGGCAGCGCAAGCCGTACTTTGAGATGCCGGGCAAGGTGCTTCACCTGGACGGCGACGTCAATTATTTGAAAAAGAGCATGGCCGTATACAGGCAGCTGCGCATGCCCGCCGAAGGCGTGCACTGCCACGAATCGCAGATGGCTGCCGCAGTTGCCGACCTGCTGCCAAAGGTAATGCCCGATATTGTAGTGATCACAGGTCACGATGGTGTCTATAAGAACAGGACCGATTACGAGCAGCTGTCGAGCTATAAAAACACGGGCAACTTCATCCAGGCCGTCCGAACCGCGCGCAGCTACGATAAGAGCAAGGACTCCCTGATTGTCGTCGCAGGCGCCTGCCAGTCTCACTTCGAGGCGTTGATGTCCGCCGGAGCCAACTTCGCCAGCTCCCCGGCACGCATCATGATCCACGCGCTCGATCCGGTGTATGTCGCCGTCCGTGCCGCCTTTACGCCGTTCAGGGAGACGATCGACCTGCCGGATGTCATCTCGAATACAATCAGCGGCATGCGGGGTGTCGGCGGCGTCGAATCGCTGGGCAAATATCGCATCGGACTTCCGAACATCAAGCCGACCAACATCGTCCCTACGCTACCAGCTGCGGAATTTGGCTGATTTGTATTTCCTCAGACTCATTTTACTCAAAATTAAAATGATATTAGAAAAACATTATTGACAAAATTTCTTGTCCGCTGCTATAATATTTAACCACTTGACACCTCCCCTGGATTTAGGTATAATTTACAGGGAAAGAGGTGGTAGTGGACATGTCCAAGAACGCGCTTCTGGATATCAAACGAAGCTTGGAGCCGCATATCGGATCCAAGATCATGCTCCGCGCCAACGGTGGCCGCCGTAAAACCATCGAACGCACGGGAGTTCTCGAAGAAATTTACCCGTCGGTGTTCATCGTCAAGCTGGACCAGGAGCAGAATGCGTTCAAGCGTGTCTCGTACAGCTATGCCGACATTCTAACCGAGTCCGTCGAAGTCATGCTGTGCAATGAACAAGGTCAGGTCCGCATCGATTTGCAGCACTGAGCTTTTGTGATCGTTAAGGCAGTCGAGCCGTTACAGGCGCGACTGCCTGTTTTGCATTTTGGAGGCGGCCCGGGGACACCCTAACGGTTGACGACCGCGCAGCTTGCAGGCGCGAAGCGTCATCACAGCCATACGGGGAGGGATTCGCATGAGCCGCAGGCGCAGGGGACGGACGATGACCGAGTCGTTCAAGACGGAGCTCGCCAAGGATCTGGGTTTCTACGGGAAGGTCGAGAGCGAAGGCTGGGGCGCCATCAGCACGAAGGACGCCGGCAATATGGTCAAGCGGGCGATTCAGCTGGCCGAGCAGTCGCTTGCGCGCAAGCAGGACTGACGCAGCGGCTGTTGCCCGGTCATAGCGAAGAGGGCTTGGCGTATAGCGGGGAAGAAGAAGCCGCCGGGGGCATCCCCGGCTTTTGCATATAAAAGTCCAACCTTGTCAAATCGCAATTCGGGCAGGGGTTTGTTATAATATGTTAAGCTTTGGAACGACAGGAATCAGGCGAAGCAGAAGGTCTGGCAGGTGGGCATATGACGAAAATATATGAGAAGGCGCCGGCGAAAATCAATCTGGTGCTGGACGTGCTGCGCAAGCGCGAAGACGGCTATCATGAAGTGGAAATGGTCATGACGATGGTGGATCTTGCCGATCGTCTCACGCTCGAGGAGCTGCAGCGCGATCAGATCGTGCTGGCCAGCCAAGCCGGCTTTATTCCGCTTGACGAGAAGAATCTAGCTTTTCAGGCGGCCAAGCTGCTCAAGCAGCGCTACGGCGTTAAGAAAGGCGTATATATTTACCTGGACAAGCAGATCCCCGTCGCCGCCGGGCTTGCAGGAGGGAGCAGCGACGCCGCCGCGGCGCTGCGCGGGCTGAACCGGCTCTGGGATCTGAACCTCGGCGTGCCGGAACTTGAGGCGCTAGGCGCCGAGCTGGGCTCGGACGTGCCCTTCTGCGTGCGTGGAGGGACCGCGCTGGCGACTGGCCGCGGCGAACGGCTCGAGAGCCTGGAGAGTCCACCGCAATGCTGGGTCGTGCTGGCCAAGCCGCCGATCAACGTGTCGACCGCGGACGTGTACGGGCGGTTCCGGGCGAGCGAGGTCGGCGTGCATCCATCCGTGCCGGATATGCTGGCGGCGCTGCGAGAAGGCTCCTTCGACCGGATGTGCGGGGCGCTGGGGAACGTGCTGGAGAAGGTGACGCTGGCCCATTATCCGGAGGTCAGGCAGATCAAGGAAGTGATGACGCGGCTCGGCGCGGACGGCGTGCTCATGTCGGGCAGCGGACCGACCGTATTCGGGCTCGTGTCCAAGGAGTCGAAGCTCGCTCGCATCTACAACGGTCTGCGCGGTTTTTGCAAAGAAGTTTACGTTGTGCGTATGCTCACCTAAGCAATCGAGAGCCCGGTTCCATCAGGTGTAAGAAAGGTTGCCATGAGACTTTTGACGCCTTGCCCAAAACCGGATAAAAGTGTTATTATAGCGTTATAATATTCGGTTTTGGACGGGGTGGGTTGGATGAAAAAGTTAAAGCGCAGTGCGCGGCTCGTAGAAATGACGCAATATCTGCTGGATCGTCCCCACACGTTAATATCGTTGACAGCATTCGCCGAGCGTTACCAGTCCGCCAAGTCGTCGATCAGCGAAGATCTTGCGATCATCAAGGAAGTATTCGAGGACGAAGGAATCGGCGAGCTGCACACATTGGCGGGTGCGGCCGGCGGCGTTCGCTTCATTCCGAAGTGCCGCAAGGACCAAGCGCTCCGCAAGATCGAAGAGGTATGCAGCATGCTGGAGCAGCCGGATCGTCTGCTGCCCGGCGGATACTTATATATGACCGATCTGCTCGGCCAGCCCGGGCTGCTGCAGGATCTCGGTCGCATGTTCGCCACCGCGTTCGCGGACCGGGACATCGACTTCATCATGACGGTGGAGACGAAGGGTATTCCTCTCGCGCATGCCGCGTCCCAATATCTCAACGTCCCTGTCGTCATCGTCAGACGCGATCACAAGGTGACGGAGGGCTCCGTCGTCAGTATCAATTACGTCTCCGGCTCCAATAAGCGGATTCAGACGATGTCGCTGGCCCGCCGCGCGCTTAAGGAGCAGAGCCGCGTGCTCATCATCGACGACTTCATGAAGGCCGGAGGTACAATCCAAGGCATGGTCGATTTGCTTAGCGAATTCAGGGCGATCGTTGCCGGCGTCGGCGTGCTGGTCGAATCGGGCGAGGTGGACAACGAGGAACGTCTGCTTCACGATTATATTTCGCTGGCGCGCCTCACGGAGGTCGATCTGAAGTCGAGGCATATCGCGGTACAGCCAGGCAACTTCTTTCAGCCTTGATCAGACAGGGGACGGGGGAATCGATTACGCGAAAATAGACCGCCAGCTTCGAGCCTGAAGCCGGCGGTTTTTTGCGGTTAGCGGTTTTTTGCGAATTGCGGTCTCCATTACCAATTCGATTGCCCGAGCCGAGGGCAGCTTCTGACAACGCGTGTAATTGTGGAAGGACTTGTTGGGAGAGGGCAATAAAACGTCGTCGCTGAGCTTCCTTTTCCAATAGCAGGTCCTGCGTAAAAACGGCGTTTTTGTCGAAAAAAAGCCAAAGCGGGCGTACAATGTCGACATTATCCGGTACTGAAAAAATATTTAAAATAATGGACTAGTTTTACCAGATTTAAGAAGGATTCGGCACGATTTTGTGGAATATTACACCAAGTCTTCTGATGGGGCAAAGGTGGTGAACACAAGTGCAAATTACAGATGTTAGACTCCGCCGCGTTAATTCCGAGGGGCGAATGAAGGCCATCGCGTCTATCACGATCGACAACGAGTTCGTCGTCCATGATATTCGCGTGATCGACGGCAACAACGGCATGTTCGTTGCGATGCCGAGCAAGCGTACGCCCGACGGAGAATTCCGAGATATCGCTCATCCCATTTCTTCGGGCACGCGCGAGAAGATCCAGTCCGCCGTACTCGCCGAGTACGAGCGCGCTGCCGTGGAAGAAGAAGAGGTGCTGGTCGAAGGTGCGTAGTGCTTGTGTTCGCGCTTAGCGACAATAGGTGCCGAGAATATGAAGTAGCATCGACGAGAGCCGGCGACGGCTCTCTTTTCATTTGCTTTGTAATAGGCTATGATCACAAGTGAAAAATACCGTGCGCGCGGGAAGCGGGAAAAGGAGGCATCTGCCCGATATGACGAGAATGGCTGTGATTCTGGCTGCCGGACAAGGCAAGCGGATGAAATCTAAATTATATAAAGTGCTGCATCCTGTATGCGGTAAGCCTATGGTCGGGCACGTGCTGGACGCCGTCCGCGGCATCGGCTGCGAGCGTGCCGTCGTCGTCGTAGGCCACGGCGCGGAGGCGGTACAGCAGACATTGGGCGACTCCGTCGAATATGCGCTTCAGCAGCAGCAGCTTGGAACCGGCCACGCGGTGCTTCAGGCCGCATCCGCGATCGGCAGCGCAGATGGCGTGACGCTCGTCGTCTGCGGAGATACGCCGCTTGTCAGCTCGGAGACGCTTGAAGCTCTTATCGCGCTGCATGCGGCCGAAGGCGCTGCGGCCTCGATTCTGACCGCCGAGCTCGCGCAGCCGGCAGGCTACGGACGCATCGTCCGCGGCGAAGACGGCAGCGTGCTCCGCATCGTCGAGCAGAAGGATTGCACGCCGGAGCAAGCGGCGATCCGTGAGATCAATACCGGCACCTATTGCTTCGACAATAGGAAGCTGTTCGATGCGCTCGCCGCGGTTACGAACGACAACGCCCAAGGCGAGTACTACCTCACCGACGTCATCGGCATTCTCCAGGCGCGCGGCGAGCGTATCTCGGCCTCGGTCGCGGCGGACCCGGCCGAGTCGATCGGCGTTAACGATCGCATCGCGCTGTCCGAGGCGGAGCGGCTGATGCGGGAGCGCATCGCGCGCCGCCATCAGACGAACGGCGTGACGATCGTGGATCCGGCCGGCACCTATATCGAGGCAGGCGTCCAGATCGGCGCCGACACGGTGCTGTATCCGGGCACTTTCCTGCGCGGCGGCACGATCGTCGGCGAGGACTGCGTCATCGGCCCTGGCGCGGATCTGACCGATACATCCGTCGGTGACGGCACGACGATCCGCCAGTCGGTGGCGGAGTCCGCGCAGCTCGGCGCCGGATGCGCCGTTGGCCCGTTCGCTTACCTGCGGCCGGGCACGAAGCTCGCGGACAACGTCAAGATCGGCGACTTCGTCGAGATCAAGAACGCCGAGATCGGCGCCGGCACCAAAGTCCCGCATCTGAGCTACGTAGGCGACGCGGTCGTCGGCAGCGGCACCAACATCGGCTGCGGGACGATTACCGCCAACTACGACGGGTATAATAAATCGAAGACCGTCATCGGCGACGATGCCTTCATCGGCAGCAACTCCAACCTGATCGCACCGGTGACCATCGGCAACGGCGCCTACGTGGTCGCCGGCTCCACCGTCACGCAGGACGTGCCGGGCGGCAGCGTCGCGATTGCGCGCGCCCGGCAGGTGAACAAAGAAGGCTACGCCGATAAGCTGCGCGCAAGAGCCAAGTCGAAGAAGGAATCCACCGCGAAGCGCAAAGACGGAGAAGACGCCAGAGAATAGCGGCACAGATGCAAACGGGGCGATGCGCCGCCGTCCCGCGCTCCGGCGCGGGCGGGGGCTCGCCGACCTCACGAAAGCGAGGCGCTTATGAGCTACCCTGACAATACCCTGAAGCTATTTTCCTGCAGCTCGAATCCTCGCCTGGCGGAAGCGATCGCCAGGCATATCAGCGTGCCGCTCGGCGACGTGAAGGTCACCCGCTTCAGCGATGGGGAGATCCATATCCGGCTGAACGAGAGCGTGCGCGGCGCGGACGTATTCGTCGTCCAGTCCACCTCCTGGCCGGTCAACGAGCATCTGATGGAGCTGCTCGTCATGGTCGATGCGCTCAAGCGCGCCTCCGCCAAGACGATCAACGTCGTCATTCCTTATTACGGCTACGGACGTCAGGATCGCAAGGCGCGGTCGCGCGACCCGATCACCGCGAAGCTGGTCGCCAATCTCATCGAGACGGCAGGCGCTCACCGCGTCATCGCCATGGACCTGCACGCCATGCAGATCCAGGGCTTCTTCGACATCCCGGTCGATCATCTGCTTGGCGTCCCGATCCTCGGCGATTACTTCCAGAGCAAGGGCCTGATCGCCCCCGTCGTCGTGTCTCCCGACCACGGCGGCGTGGTGCGGGCGCGCCGGCTGGCGGACGAGCTCCAGGCGCCGCTCGCCATTATCGACAAGCGTCGTCCGGAGCCCAACGTCGTCGAGGTGATGAACATCATTGGCGACGTCTCCGGACGCACCGCGATCCTGATCGACGACATTATCGACACCGCCGGCACGATCTGCCTGGCGGCGCAGGCGCTCAAGGAAGCAGGAGCGCGCGAGATCTACGCCTGCTGCACGCATGCCGTGCTGTCCGGACAAGCTATGGAACGGCTGGAAGCATCGCCGATCACCGAGGTGACGGTGACCGATACGATCCCGCTCCGCTCGCCTGGCGCCTCGACCAAGATGCGCGTGCTGTCGGTCGCTCCGCTGCTCGGCGAAGCGATCGTGCGCATCCACGAGCAGCAATCCATCAGCAAGCTATTTGAACCGCACGCCTGACCGTTTTGAAGGCCGCGCCGTCTCCGTGGAGATGACGCGGCCTTCTTGCGGCTTCTTGCGGCTCTGCACTGGCTCCGCTGCGGCTCTGCTATGGCTCCACTTCGGCTCTGCGTGACTCCACTGAGTTTCCTTCTTTGTTTAACGCACCCTCCCGAAGGGTAAAATAAATGCATGTCTTCAAATCTTGCAGCAATCGGGAGGAATCGGTATGACGACGACATTGCGTGCGGAATCTCGCCAGCGTTCCACGAAAGGTGCGCTTAGGCAGCTACGGATACAAGGCCGGGTACCCGGCGTAGTATACGGCAAGGGCTTGAAGGCGCCGAGCGCCATCGCGCTCGACGGCAAGGAGCTCTCCGGCCTGCTGCGCGGACACGCGCATGCGGTGCTGCAGCTGGAGGTGCCGGGCAGCGGCAACCAGTCCGTGCTGCTGACTGATATTCAGCGCGACAAGCTGAGCGGCCAGGTGCTTCATGTCGATTTCCACCAGATTAATCTGGACGAGAAGATCAAAGCCCCGGTTCGCGTTGAAGTGACGGGTACGAGTCCTGGCGAAAAGGAAGGCGGTCTGCTGACCGTCGTTCTGCACGAGCTTGAAGTGGAGTGCGTGGCTCGCGACCTGCCTGAGTCCGTGACGGCTGATATTTCGTCGCTCGGCTTCGGCGAGAATCTGACGATCGGCCAGCTTGCGTTCCCGTCCGGCGTCAAGGCGGTTCAAGACGAGGATACGGTCGTCATTGCCGTGCTCGCGCCGCAAAAGGAGATCACCGAAGACGAAGCGGAGGCTTCGGCAGACGCTGCCGAAGAGAACGCGAAGCATTCGGATGCAGCCAAGGCTGTGGAGACCGACGCATAAAGATTCACACAACGTTATCCACATATGTGTACAACAACCGCCAGACTGTGGATAAGTCTGGCGGTTGTTCATGTGTATAGGGTTATTGTCCTATCCATTCGCTACATAACGACATGTCTGTTTATGAATTGTGGATATTTGATAAATAAAAGTGCTTACGTGAATTGGCGACCTCCGTATATCTTATAGGCGAATAGACCGACCTCCGAAATCTACTTGCCGATCGGTCGGCAGCAGTTTCGACATCGGTACATGTTTTTTTGGGATCTATTTGTTTCTACCATCTAATTCCGGTCGGGCCGATTGCGAAGCACATTCTCCATTAGGCAATCCCCTCTCCTAAGCGTACCCGGGATGAGGGGAATTTGCCTGTTGCGGATTTGGCATATTTCTGCGAATAAAGCTTATGCAGGAGGCAATGAGGACTTGCACAGCGGGGAAATGCGGTCGAGGCGCCGGAAATATCGCGCTGGTGTCCGACGCCGGATCGGTCGGGCGAAGCTTCAGTAGCCGGGCCTGGACACGAAGGTGAATTCCTTGCGGCAATAGACGTGATTGTTGACCTTGACGAACTCCTTGCCGTAGCGCTCGATAAAGCCGATGTCGCTGTGCTGCTTGTCTTTGTAGATTTGGACGGGCACCTCTGCTACGATATGATCAGCGAAATGCCTGTCATGAGACAAGGTCTGGCCGTTCATGTACATCATTGATCTCATCACCACCCTGGCGTTTGTGCTATGTAATCTAGATGACACGGCTGCAGGCCAATTCGTTGCAGCTTGCCCCTAAAATTATTGAAACGGAGTGGGAAGAAATGAAATGGATCGTAGGTCTCGGCAATCCGGGGCCGGAGTACGCGGCGACGCGGCACAATGCGGGCTTCATGGTCGTGGATGAGCTGGCCAGGCGCTGGGGCACGCAGCTGGAGCATCAGAAAAAGCTCAAGGGCATGTACGGGGAGGCGCGCATCCAAGGCCGCAAGGTCGCGCTGCTGAAGCCGATGACATATATGAATCTGTCAGGCGAGTCGGTACGGGCGCTGATGGATTTTTATAAGATCCCGCTCGAGGACGGCATCGTCGTCTATGACGATCTTGATACGGAGACGGGCAAGATACGGCTTCGTTATCAGGGGAGCGCGGGCGGTCACAACGGCATCAAGTCCATTATCGCGCATACGGGTACCCAGGTGTTCAATCGGGTGCGCATGGGCATCTCGCGTCCCGTGGGCGGCATGAAGATCGTGGACTACGTGCTCGGCGCATTCCCCAAGAGCGAGCAGGAGGCGCTGCGGACGATGGTCGCGGATGCGTGCGACGCGATCGAATACGCGCTCGATCACCCGTTCGAAGAGACGATGGCGAAGTTCAACGGCAAGTAACAGGGTGAAACGAAGGGCCTTGCGCGTACGCATAGAGCGAGGAGGAGCGGTCATCCGCAGGATGCGCCATCCATTTCCGCTTAAAATCGCCGACGGTCGGGCATACTGAAGGGAGCGCGGTTCCGTGGCTTGTCCGTGGCCGCATAATCTGCCTTCAGGAGGCATACCCATATGGCTGTGAACTACGTTTGCCGGCATTGCCGCACGCCGCTTGGCCGATTCGAGGGGGCCGATGTATCCGAATATAGGCTCGGCTTGCATTTCTTGACCCCCGAAGAGCGAAAGCGTATAATAGCGTATAATTCTAACGGAGATGTGACGGTGCAGGTGGTCTGCGATTACTGCAGCCAGGCGCTCGATCATCACCCCGAACTGGCGCTGCTCAGCAATCCGCTTCAATAAGCGCCGTCGTCCGCTGCGACAAACGAACGATATAAGAGGCCTCGGCTTTGCGCCCAGGCTTCTTTTTGAATGAACGTGAACGTAGATTGTACGTATAAGGGGAAAAGCGATGAAGCCGCTAATGAATACGTTAGCTACCGACCCCGACTTCCAGTCGGTCCTTGCGGGCCTTCGGGGCAGCATGCGGGAGCAGTTGGTAGCGGGGCTGTCCGGTTCGGCGAGGCAGGTCATGATCGCCGCGACCGTCCGGGAGCTGGGGAGACCCGTGCTTGTCGTCACGCACAATATGTTCGCCGCGCAGAAGATGGCGGAGGACCTGCAGGAATGCTTGAGCGCGGAGGAAGTGCTCCTCTACCCGGCCAACGAGCTGATCGCTGCCGAGACGGCGATCTCGAGTCCGGAGACGTCGGCCAGGCGCATGGATGTGTTGCTGCAACTCGCGGAAGGCTTCCGCGGGGTCATTGTCGTGCCGTTCTCCGGCGTGCGCCGCTTCCAGCCGAGCAAGGATACGATGGCAAGCGCTTTCGTCACCTTGCGCGCGGGCGAGACGCTGCCGATGGACGAATTTTTGAGGCGCATGATCGGGCTCGGCTACGAGCGCGTAGACCGCGTTGAACAGAAGGGGCATCTTAGCGTGCGCGGCGGCATCGCGGACTTTTTCCCGCTGACGAGCGCCAGCGCCGTGCGCGTCGAATGGTTCGACGACGAGATCGACTCGATCCGCACGTTCGATCCCGCAGACCAGCGTTCGATCGAAAAGCTGGACAGCTATACCGTGCGTCCCTGCCGCGAGATCATCGCCGACGAGCGGCGTTTCGCGAACGCGGCGCAGCATGCCTTCGAGCTGCTCGAGCGCCAGCTGGAGAAGATGGCGGACCGCCAGGCCAAGGAGCGCCTGCAATCCGAGATAACCCGCGAAATTGACGACCTGCGCCAAAATATGTATTTCTCCGAAATCTATAAATATATATCGCTGCTTTATCCCGAGAGACAAACGTTGTTCGATTATATGCCCAAGGACACGCTGCTCATCATGGACGAGCCGAACCGGCTCGCCGAGACAGCGCGTCAGCTGGAGCGGGACGAGTCCGAATGGTCGACGCACCTGCTGCAGCAGGGCAAATCGCTGCCGGGCTTCACGCTGGCCGTGCCGGCTGAGCAAGCGCTGTATCCGAGAACCTTCCAGACGGTGTACCTGTCGCTGTTCGTACGCCAGATTCCGCATACGCAGCCGCAGAACATCGTGAACTTCGTCTGCCGATCGATGCAGAGCTTCCATGGGCAGATGAACCTGCTCAAGGCGGAGATGGAGCGCTGGCGCAAGGGCGGCGCGCATATCGTCATGCTGGCGGGCAGCGCGGAGCGGGCCGAGCGGATGCGCCGGGTGCTCGACGACTATCAGATCGAGACGCCGGAGATCGTGGAGGGCAACCTGCAGAGCGGGTTCGAGCTGCCTTCGGTCCGGCTCGTCGTGATCACCGAGGGCGAGATGTTCACCCAGAAGCAGCGGAAGGCCCGTCGCGTGGACCGCCGCATGGACAATGCCGAGCGCATCAAGAGCTACACGGAGCTGAAGGTCGGGGATTACGTCGTCCATCAGAACCACGGCATCGGCAAATATATGGGCATCGGCACGCTTGAGGTAGGCGGCATTCACAAGGACTACCTGCACGTTATTTACGCGGGCGGCGACAAGCTGTCGATCCCGGTCGAGCAGTTCGATCTGATCCAGAAGTACGTCGGCTCGGACGAAAAGGAACCGAAGGTAAGCAAGCTCGGGGGCGCGGAATGGACCCGGGTCAAATCCAAGGTGCGCTCCTCGGTCAAGGATATCGCCGACGATCTGATCAAGCTGTACGCGGATCGCCAGTCAACGCCGGGCTACGGATTCGGCGAAGATACGCCGTACCAGCAAGAGTTCGAGGCGATGTTCCCTTACGACGAGACGACGGACCAGCTGCGCGCGATCGAGGAGATCAAGACCGACATGCGCAAGCCGCGGCCGATGGACCGGCTGCTCTGCGGTGATGTCGGCTACGGCAAGACGGAGGTTGCGATCCGTGCGGCGTTCAAGGCCGCCATCGAGGGCAAGCAGGTGGCGGTGCTCGTGCCGACGACGATTCTCGCGCAGCAGCACTACGAGACGTTCCGCGAGCGCTTCTCCGGCTATCCGTTCAACATCAAGGTGCTGAGCCGGTTCCGGACGCGCAAGGAGCAGACGGAGACGATCAAGGGCGTCAAGGCGGGCACCGTCGACGTACTGATCGGCACGCACCGGCTGCTGTCGCAGGACGTCGTGTTCAAGGACCTCGGCCTCCTCATCGTGGACGAGGAGCAGCGCTTCGGCGTCTCCCACAAGGAGAAGCTCAAGCGTCTGAAGACAAGCGTCGACGTGCTGACGCTGACCGCGACCCCGATCCCGCGGACGCTGCACATGTCGATGCTCGGCGTGCGCGATCTGTCGGTCATCGAGACGCCGCCCGAGAACCGTTTTCCCGTGCAGACCTACGTGGTCGAATACAGCCCGACGCTCGTCCGGGAGGCGATCGAGCGGGAGCTGGCGCGGGACGGACAGGTGTACTTCCTTTTCAACCGCGTGCAGGGCATCTACCAGATGGCCGAGCAGATCTCTGCGCTCGTCCCCGACGCCAAGATCGCGGTCGCGCACGGCCAGATGTCCGAGCAGGAGCTCGAGCGGACGATCCTCGACTTCCTCGACGGCGAATACGACGTGCTCGTAAGCACGAGCATCATCGAGACGGGCGTGGACATTCCGAACGTCAATACGCTGATCGTGCACGATGCGGACAAGATGGGGCTGTCCCAGCTGTACCAGCTACGCGGCCGCGTCGGGCGGTCCAATCGGATCGCCTACGCGTACTTCGGCTACCAGCGGGACAAAGTGCTTAACGAAGTGGCGGAAAAGCGGCTGCAGTCGATCAAAGAGTTCACCGAGCTCGGCTCGGGCTTCAAGATCGCGATGCGCGACCTGTCGATCCGCGGCGCGGGCAACCTGCTCGGCGCGGAGCAGCACGGGTTCATCGCTTCCGTCGGCTTCGACCTGTACTCGCAGATGCTGGCCGAAGAGGTCAATGCGCGCAAGGCAGAATGGCACGGCGAGAAGGCGCCGCCGCCGCCGCCGGTCAACACGCAGCTCGACCTTGGCGTGGACGCTTACGTGCCGCCCGAATATATCTACGACAGCATCCAGAAGATCGAGATTTACAAAAAGGTGGCCGCTGCGGCTTCCGGAGAAGACGTCAGCGACCTGCTCGAAGAGCTCGTCGACCGGTTCGGGGATCCGCCGAAGCCGGTGCTGAGCCTCTTGAGCGTAGCGCGAATCAAGGCGCTCGCGCGTTCGTACGGCATCGAGTCGATCGTCAACCGCAACGACGACCTGACGATCAAGTTCGAGGAGCGCCGCAGCGCGGAGCTCGACGCCAAGAAATTCAAGGCGCTCGAGAGCCGGTACCAGGGACGCGTGCAGCTCGTGCAGCAGACGCCGGCTCCCCTCGTGCGGATCCGGGTCAAGGGGCTCGACGACGATTCGATGTTGGCGCTTGTAGAAGAGTTTCTGTTACAATATAAAGAAGCGACAAAATCCAAGGAGGAATTGCAAAATGCTGTACAATAAACGCGGAACGTATCGCCGGTTCGCATTCATGCTGGCGGCCCTCGTTCTGCTCGCCGCAATGGCCACCGCCTGCGGCAAAGGCAAAAATGAAAACTCCGGCGCGTCCGCCTCGGCCAGCTCATCCGCTTCGGCCAGCCCGACCGCTAGCATAGATCCGGATACCGTGCTTGCCACCTGGGAGGGCGGCGAGCTGAAGCAAGCCGAGTTCGGCAAGTACGAAGCGTTCATGAACGTGACCAACCCGCAGATGGCGATGTACCTGTCGATTCCGCAGTACAAGGAAGAGATCGTCAAGCAATACATCCTGCAAAAGGTGTTCGCGGAGCGTGCGACGGACGAACAGAAGAAGTCCGGCAAGGCGCAAGCCGACGAGTTCAAGAAGCAGCTCGATACGGCGCTGAAGGACGAGACGAACGGCGCAACGGTCAAGGAATCGATGAAGACCAATAACATCACCGAGGATGAGATGGTCGACCTCGTCGTTACGCTGGCGACGGGCGGGGAGATCAGCACCGCCAAGGAAAACGAAATCAAGGCGACGATCAAGGACACCGACATCAAAGCAGAGTTCGATAAGGCGCCTGCAGACTACAACGTCGACACCGTACGCCACATCCTCGTCTCCTTCACGGATCCGGCTACGAACAAGGAACGTTCCGACGCGGATGCGCTGAAGCGCGCGCAAGAAGTGAAGAAGAAGCTTGAGGACGGCGGAGACTGGACCGCGCTGGCGAAGGAATACTCCGACGACACCGGCTCCAAGGACAACGGTGGCCTCTATGACAAGACGCCGGCCAAGACCTGGGTCGAAGAATTCAAGAACGCGGCCAACACGCAAGCCATCGGCGTCATCGGCGATCCCGTGAAGACGGAGTACGGCTATCACGTGATGAAGGTCGAAGCTCGCGAAGTCGCGGCCTACGACAAGCTGTCCCAGACGGACAAGGACGCGATCGTCACTTCGCTCGTCGATCCGAAGATGCAGACGTACATTCAGGAAGAAACGGACAAGCTGAAGATTAAGGTAACGCTGCCGGCCGAGCCTTCTCCATCGCCATCGGCTAGCGCATCGGCATCCGCTTCCGCCTCGGCTTCGGCCAGCGCATCTGCGCCAGCCAGCAGCGAGCCTGCATCCCCGTCGGCATCCGCATCGAGCAAATAATAGAGAACGCATAAAATCACCCGGCTGCGCAAACGGCCGGGTGATTTTTTTTAACAATGATGAATGGTCTGCTTTCCATCTGACTCGTGCGGCGGCGAATCGTAGATAGAAAAACCTGCATCTATGCATGTATTTTCTCCCGACTCACGACACGCGATGAAATACCTGCAAAAATGCAGGTAAATTCGAAGCACAGGCCGGGAATCGGGCTGATGAAGGAAAATACCTGCACATTTGCATCTTTTCTTCTCGATAGAGTCGACATCGGAAAAAATAGATGTATATTTGCAGGCAATGCGGCCAAAGAACGACGCCGGCAGCGATAGGCAGGTCTGTCGGAACGAATGCCGTATGAATCCATGCATTTTTCCGGCGAGCTGCTACGTGCGATGAAACGAATGCAAATGTAGAGGTCATCTCAAACGGAGCCGAACATTTTCTCTCCGCGCGGCTGACTTCCGCGGTCGTCGGGCTCGAGCGTGATGCCGATCTTGTCGAAGTCCAGGCTGTCCGCCTCAATCGGCATGGCCAGCACGCCAAGCCCCTGATCGTTGTCGGCTACGCGGAAGGTGCCGGCGCTCTTGCGGACGCCGTCCTTGAGCAGCCAAACCTGGTAAGCTTCCTCGCCGCTGGTCGGCGAAGCGCCATAGACATAGACGACAAATTGGCGGCTCTTCCCGTTGTCGACGATACAGGCGATGCCGAACGCTTGGGAAGCTTCGGACGCCTCCGCTCGCAGCGGGACGGCAAGCTTCACTTGCGAAGCCGTTACGGACAGCGCGCGTTCGATGGGCAGCGGGGCGGCGCCGTTTTCCCGGGAGAGCTTGTAATTCCAGACGGAGCTGACCGCCAGCAGGATCAGCAGGACGGATGCGGAGACCGCGAGCCAGCGTCCCCTACCCGTACGCCTGCTATTCCGTCTGCCTGGGGCCGTCTCCGCCTTTTTTGTGTCCGGTTTTTTTGCCATTGCCAGATCCGCCGCCAGCGCGGCATCCATCACTTGACGCTTCAGATCCTCAGGCGGTTTGATTTTTTCCATGTCTGCGTAAAGCGCCCCCCATGCGACCTCCAGATCGTTCCATTCGGCCCGGCAGGCCTCGCAGCCCGGAAGATGACGTTCAAAAGCGAGCCGCTCTTCGTCGCTGCACTCGCCGGTCAGTACGGACAGACACAGATCGCATAGCGGCCTTTGCTTGTCTTGCATCGCCATCACTCTCCTTCCAAGGCCAAATGCCTGCGCAAGATTTTCAATGCCTGATGCAGCCTGTTCTTCACGGTTCCGAGCGGCTCTCCATAACGGGCTGCCAGCTCCCTGAGCGTGAAGCCCTGCCAGTAGAAATGCTCCAGCAGCTCGATCTGAGGGCCGGTTAAATAACGGTAAGCGACGCGGATTTGGCCTTTGATCGATTCGCGTTCGACGCTCGCTTCCGGCGAAGCGTCTTCGTCGCCCGGAATGCGCGCCATTTGCTCGGCCGTAAAAGGAACGATGCCTTCCGATTGCCTCCGCTGCTTGCGCAGCCAATCGATCGTGATATTGCGGGTAATGGTGATGAGCCAGTTGATATATTTGCCCTTTTCTTCGCTATAATCGGATTCGGTCGTCCATAGACGCACGAATACCGACTGCACGATTTCCCGCGCGGCCTGCTCGTCCCGGACCGCTCTGAACGCGTAAGAGTAGACGAGACTCGCATAGCGGTCGTACAGGACGGACAGCGCTTCTTGTTGCTTGAGCTTGACGAGCAGCATTAACTCATTATCGGTCAATTGATGCATGGGGACGCAGCCTCCAAGGTCGGCTTGGGGAACTCCTTCTCGCTTGCGGCGTTCCGACCGGTTGATTGCAGCGGGCGATACGGCAAAAGCAGGGGGACCGGCTTGGCGGTCTCCCTGCTCGGGCATTTGCGCGCGGGCGCTCAATCGGCCTTGACGACGATCGTCGCCCTCATGCCCGGATGGGGCGTGCAATAATAGCCAAATTCGCCTTCTTTTTCAAAAACGACGGTCTTCGATTCGTCCTGTCCGAGCAGCCCGGTGTCGAAAGAGCCATCGTCCGCGGTAGCCGTATGCTTGATCTTGTCGCGATTGACGAACTTGACCGAGTCGCCCGGATGAATGTCCAGCTTTTCCACGGTGAAGCTGAAGTCCGCAATCTCGACGGTGTATGTCTTGGCAGCCCGATTCCCGTCGTCGGTGCCGCTTTTGCCGCCGTGCTTGTCATCCTGCGCCGAAGCGGAGGGAGACGGTTTGGCCGAGGGGGACGGCGTCCCCTTTATGCCCGAAGACGGGCGCGGGCTCGCTGTCTTGGCCGGCTCCGCCGAAGGCGACGGCTTATGGGAGGCGTCGGCATGACCGCCGCTGTCCCCGGATCCGCTGGAGTGACCGCTGCCGTGATCGTCGCTGCCGGAATGACCACCGTCGTCGTCGATTTCGCCGGAAGGCTGCACAGTCGGGGCGGCAGTCGGCTTCGGTGTCGCGCTTGCGGGTTTCGCAGTCGCTTTCGGCGAGTTTTCAATCGTCTGAGTCTGCGCCGGAGTCCGTGCGCTTGCTGTTGCCTGCGCCTGCTCGTCGGCCGATGCAGAGGCTTCAGCGGTCTGCGTCGGTGCTGCGGTGCTTGCCGAATGTCCGGCATGGCTGCCATCCGCCTCTGCCGCGTTATCGGAGGAGGCGCCGCACCCGGATAGCGCCAACATGGCAGCGAACAGGAGCGCTGCGAGGAAGCTTTTCATTCGCCTGCACCTCTCATTTTACGATAATTTGGCCGGTCATGAACGATTTGTGCGGCTGGCAGTAATAATCGTACGTTCCGGGCTTATCCAGCTTAATCGTGAAGGATTCGCCTTTGGCAAGGAGCGGACCGGCAAAGCTGCCGTTCACCGCCACCGCATTGTGCTTCATATCGTCGAAATTCGTGAAAATAATCGTCGATCCGGCTTCGACCGTAAGCGGCCCCGACCCGAATGAATAGTCCTTGATATCGACGCGATAGGTCTTGCCGGTCTGCTCGGCAGGAACCTCGGGCGCCGCTTTTCCTGCGGAGGTACCCGTAAATGTTGCCGGATCCACCACAAACCAGACCTGGTTGACGTTCTGACCGGTGGCGTCGCCGCGCTTCGCGTCCTTCACAAAGTAATATAGCGCATAGCCCTTGAAAGCAGCCTGCTTGCTGCCGTCCGGCCGAGCGATCGTACCGAAATCCGCTGCGTTCAAGGTAGACGGCACTTCTCCCGTGCCCGCTCCATAAGCCGGCCAGTTGGCCAGGCAATTTTCCGTGCAGGCGCTCGTCTGTGGAATGTCCTTGTCAAAATAGTAGAGCGTACGCCCCTCGCTGTCGGTCAAGTAATTGCCAAGCGCTGCGCTTTTGCCGATCATGACGCGATAGTCCGGCTTCGCTTCGAACCATACGCCCCCGACCCCCTCGCCCAGCGTATCTCCCGCCTTGACGTCCTTGATGAACCGATAGAGCGGCCAGCCCTTGTACATCCATTGTTTAACGCCATCTGCATGCATGACGACTGTGAAGTCCGCTGCATCGAGACCGGCCGGTATCCGCAGTTTTTCTGATGTCAGCAGCGGCCAATTGTCGATGCATGGGCCCTGGCAAGCGTCCAAATTGTTCGCATCGCTCGAGAAGAAGTACAACGTACGGCCTTGTCCGTCCGCCAGATAAGAGCTGCCGTCGGCGCCCCGGCGAAGCGTGATGCGTTCGCCGGCGGGAAGCGCCGCTGTTGCCGGCAGGACGCCTTCCATTTGCAGCATATCGAAAAGCGAATGTCCCATTGCCGTCTGCGCCGACAGCGATTCGACCAGCGCGGCGGCCAGATGCGCATTGGTCAAGGCGGATGTGCCGGCGATCGAGACCAATCCTTTGCCGGAAGCGAACAATTCCGTATCCTTGTAGGCAAAATCCGCATTAGAGCGATAGCCGAGCGTCTCGAGCAGCACCTTGTACAACTGCTGCGAGCTTATGGGCGCGAGCGGATTGAAGCGGTTCGCGCCTTCGCCCGTCCAGCCGTATTCGGGATTGCCGTGGAGGAAGGCAAGAATGGGCCGGTTGCTGGCGCCGGCGAGATTCGCATCGGCAAAACTGTCGGTGCCGGTATACGCCTTGGCCGCTTCCAGCTTGCCCTGCAGTCTGAGCGATATGATGGCGGCTTGGATGCGTGTCGTACCTTTGGCCAAGTATTCAGCGTTGACGCCGCTGCCGTCGCCGATCAGCAAGCCCAGATCGGCAGCCGTCTGCCCGTCGGTCATGACCGCTGAACCGCCGGGCTGGACTGTTGCGGCTTGCGTCTCCTCTGCCGATGCAAGCGACGGCATCAACATCGTCGCGCATATGGAGATGGATGCAATCATTTTCCCGAACCCGTTCATTAGTAAGCCCTCCTCTTAATCGTTCCGGTTATCGTTCCGGTTATGTAAGAGGTAACGAACGGAAGGAAAAAGCGGTTTGATAGGCGCTTAAAAAACCTGAAAAAGACTGAGTGAAAGGGCAAAGTCATTTACTTGATGAAAATTAAATACGAACATTCGTCATATATCGACATTTTACAGGAAATAAATACTAGACGTTATGAAATGTCCATGTAAATTTCTTTTATTGAACTAGTTCCTTCTTGTCGTTTATTAATTCTACTCTAAATGTAATATAAACTAACATATTGTTTGGTATATTTTATAATAATAGCGTATAAGGCGATGCTTTTGCCAATAAAACTTATTTTATGTTAATTATATTGACATCCAATTTCGTCCAACTTTATAATATGAATCGCGAACGGTAATTATAAAATGATTACATAACGTTCGTGTTTCAGATACAAACATGAAAAGGGAGTGGATTCATGAAAAAAATCGCATGGTTAAAAATCGCAGGGTTGGCCGTATCCTTAAGTCTCGCGTTAACAGGGTGCGGCGGCAATAACGAGGATAATGCTTCCTCTGCACCGGCTTCGTCCGCCGCCGGATCTGCCGCGGCCTCCGGAGGCGGAGATACCGTGAAGGTCGGTATTTTGCACTCCCTCAGCGGGACCATGTCGATCAGCGAAGTGACGGTTAAAAATTCGGAATCGATGGCGATTGACGAGATCAATGCCAAGGGAGGCGTGCTGGGTAAAAAGATCGTGCCCGTCATCGAAGATGGCGCCTCGGACTGGCCGACCTTCGCGGAGAAAGCGCGCAAGCTGTTGTCCGAGGACAAAGTCGCCACCGTATTCGGCGGGTGGACGTCGGCGAGCCGCAAGGCGATGCTGCCGGTTTTCGAGGAATTGAACGGCCTGCTATGGTACCCGGTTCAATACGAAGGACTCGAGTCGTCTCCCAACATCTTCTACACCGGCGCAACGACAAACCAGCAGATCGTACCTTCGGTCGATTACTTGCTGGAGCAAGGCAAGAAGAAATTTTTCCTGCTCGGTTCGGACTACGTTTTCCCACGCACGGCTAACAAGATCATCAAGGCGCAGCTCGCCGCCAAAGGCGGAGAGACCGTCGCCGAAGAATACACCCCGCTCGGTCATACCGATTACACGACGATCATCGCCAAGATTAAGGAAGCCAAGCCGGACGTGGTCTATAACACGCTGAACGGGGATAGCAACGTAGCCTTCTTCAAGCAGTTGAAGGATGCCAACATCGCCGCGGCGGATCTGACGACGTTGTCCGTCAGCATTGCGGAAGAAGAGGTCAAAGGCATCGGTCCCGACTTCCTGGCCGGCCACCTCGTCGCCTGGAACTATTATCAGACGACAGACACGCCGGAGAACAAGACGTTCGTCGAGAACTTCAAGGCGAAGTACGGCGCGGACAGCGTGACGAGCGATCCCATGGAAGCAGGCTATACGGCCGTCTATTTATGGGCCGCGGCGGTAGAGAAGGCAGGCTCCTTCGACGTCGACAAGGTCAAGGAAGCCGCCAAGGGCATCGAATGGAATGCGCCCGAAGGCAAGGTGACCATCGACGGGGATAACCAGCACATTTATAAGACGGTGCGTATCGGCGAGATCCAACCGGACGGCATGATCAAGGAACTGTGGAACTCCGGCAGCCCGGTGAAGCCCGATCCGTATCTCAAAGGCTATGATTGGGCCAAAGATCTGAGCGCCGGTTCGTGACGACGTCCTGACTTCAAGGCGAACGGAGGAGCGGGAGCTGCGCCCGGAGACGAACGGAGGTCCGGGTGCACGCCCCGCAGTGCCTTCGATACAGGGAGGAGCGATTTTCCTTGGAGATGTGGATTACCCAGTTATTCAACGGGTTGAGCGTGAGCTCCATTCTGTTGCTGATCGCGCTCGGGCTCTCGATTACATTCGGACTAATGGGTGTCATTAACATGGCGCACGGCGAGTTTATCATGATCGGCAGCTATGCGGCGTATTTGACGCAAAATGCGTTCAAGGAGCTGCCCAAGAGCATGTTCGACACTTACTTCCTCGTGGCGCTTCCGGCCAGTTTTCTCGTCGCTTTTGCGGTCGGCTATTTGCTTGAAAACCTGCTGATTCGTCACCTGTACGGCCGGCCGCTCGACAGTCTTTTGGCGACCTGGGGCGTCGGACTCGTCCTGCAGCAGATCGCCCGCAGCATCTTCGGCGCGCCCAACGTCGCCGTGAACAGCCCTTCCTGGTTGAACGGAGGCCTTCACGTGATGGACGGCATCGACCTTCCCTACAAGCGGCTGTTCATTCTCGCGCTGGTCTCGGTTTGTCTGGCGGCAATGTATGTGTATATCAACCGGAGTCATTCCGGCAGGCGAATGCGGGCGGTCATGCAAAACCGCGAGATGGCTGCCTGCCTCGGCATCTCGACGCGCCGCGTCGACGGAATGACGTTCGCGATCGGCTCGGGCATCGCCGGCGTTGCCGGGTGCGCCCTGACGCTGATCGGACCGATCGGACCGAATATCGGCACGTATTACATCGTCGACGCCTTCATGGTCGTCGTGCTGGGCGGCGTGGGCAAGCTCGTCGGCACGGTGCTGGGCGCGCTCGGCATTGGCGTATTTAACACGATGTTCGAATGGTGGTCGACGGCGTCGCTCGGCAAGGTGTTCGTTTTTCTTTGCATCGTCGCCTTTCTCCAGTGGAAGCCGAAAGGACTGTTCGCCGTTCGTACGCGGCAGCTGGATTGACACATTGAGAACCGCGACATCCACTTTCCTCGAAAAGAAGGTGAGGCCGCTATGACTGGATTATGGTCGGACCGCAAGCGACTGTGGCTGATGCTCGGCTATGCGGCCGCAGCGGCGGCGCTATTCGCCGCACCGCTCTATTTAAGCGATTTTCGCCTGAACCTGCTTGCCAAATTTTTAGCCTTCGCAATCGTGGCGCTCGGACTGGACCTGCTGTGGGGCTATACCGGCGTGCTTAGTCTTGGCCATGGCGTTTTTTTCGGTCTTGGCGCCTATGCGATGGGCATGCACCTGAAGCTGGCGGCGAGCGGCGGCAGGCTTCCCGACTTCATGGATTGGAGCGGACTGACGAATCTGCCATGGTTCTGGCAGCCGTTCAAGTCTTTCCCCGCCGCGGTGCTGCTCGGCCTCCTTATCCCGTCGCTGCTTGCGCTTTTCCTCGGATTTTTTACGTTTCGCAACCGGATTAAGGGTGTCTACTTTACGATTCTGACCCAGGCGCTCGTCATTATCGTGACGACGTTGTTCATCGGCCAGCAAGCCTATACCGGCGGCACGAACGGGCTGACCGGGTTCACGAAGCTGCTGAATCATCCGCTGCGTTCGGACGGCATGAAGATCGCGCTCTATCTCTCCACGGTCATTGCGCTTATCGTCGCCTACGCGCTCTGCCGCTACCTGACGAAGAGCCGGATGGGCAAAGTGCTGCGCGCGATCCGCGATGGCGAGAACCGCGTGCGATTTCTCGGGTACGATCCTGCGACTTACCAGATGGCGACGTTCGCCGTATCCGGCGCGCTGGCGGGTCTGGCAGGCATGCTGTTCGTGCTTCATGTCGGCATCATATCGCCGTCGATGATGGGAATCGTACCGTCCATCGAGATGATCTTATGGGTTGCGATCGGCGGTCGCGGCACGCTCGTCGGCGCATTGATCGGCGTATTGGCCCTCAACTATGCGAAGAGCGGACTGTCGGAGGCTTACCCCGAGATCTGGACGATTTTCTTGGGTGCGCTCTTCATCGTCGTTACGGTATTCCTGCCGGGCGGCATCGTCGATTTGATCCGCAAGGGAACCGCGAGCGTCCGCAAGAAAACAGGAAGGGGGAACGAACATGAGCCAGGCGCCCATCCTGTCCTGCGAGGAAGTAACCGTAGCGTTTGACGGATTTAAGGCGGTGCAAGGCATGAGCTTGTCGCTCGAGCCGGGGGAGCTTCGTTTCCTGATCGGACCCAACGGCGCGGGAAAAACGACGATGCTCGATGTCATCTGCGGCAAGGTGAAGCCCGTGGCCGGCTCGATTTCGTTTCGCAGCAGAACGGGCGTCGTCGATATCACGAAACGAAAAGAGCACAAAATTGCGGAGCTTGGCATTGGCCGCAAGTTTCAGACGCCTTCGATTTTTGCCGGTCTGTCGGTCATGGAGAACCTGGAGATCGCCATGTCGCAAAATCGCAGCGTATGGGCGACGCTGCGCGCTTCCCTTACGTCCCGGGAGCGAGCGCGCATCGACGAGGAGCTGGCGCTCATCGGCCTTGGCGATGAACGGCATGCGCGGGCGGGATTATTGTCGCACGGACAGAAGCAATGGCTCGAGATCGGCATGATGCTGATGCAGGAGCCCGAGATTCTGCTGCTCGACGAGCCTGTGGCCGGCATGACCGATCGCGAGACCGACAAGACGGGCGAGCTGCTGCGGGAGATCGTCAAGCGGCGGACGGTCGTCGTCGTGGAGCATGACATGGAGTTCGTGCGCAACTTTGCGAGCAAGGTGACGGTGATGCACGAAGGCAAGCTGCTCAAGGACGGCACCATGGACGAGGTCCAGAGCGACGACCGGGTCGCCGAAGTATATCTGGGCAAAAGGCGGGATGCGCATGCTGTCGGTTGAGGCGCTTGAAGCGGGCTACGGCGAGAGTATCATTCTGCGCGATGTCAGCCTTAAGGTAGAGCCCGGCCAGGTCGTCTGCCTGATGGGGCGCAACGGCGTAGGCAAGTCGACGCTCGCCAAGAGCATCATGGGCGTCCTGCGGGCGAGGCGGGGCAGCATCTCCTTTAAAGGCCGGAATATTACTCGCGCCGCCTCTGGGGAAAGAGCGAGGTCCGGTATCGGTTACGTGCCGCAGGGGCGCGAGATTTTTGGCCAGCTGAGCGTACTGGACAATCTGCGCATTGGGCTGGAGGCGAGCCGAGACCCGAAGCGGCGTCGGTCGGGAGAGATTCCCGAGGGCGCGACTGCTGGGTTTCCCGTGCTGTCCTCAATGTACGGACGTCGCGGCGGCGATCTGAGCGGCGGTCAGCAGCAGCAGCTTGCCTTTGCCCGCGCGCTCGTATCGGAGCCGGAGCTGCTGGTGCTCGACGAGCCGGCGGAGGGCATTCAGCCTTCTATCGTGCAGGCGATTCAGGACGTCATCCGCGGCATTGCGGACGAAGGCAGAACGTCGATTCTGCTCATCGAGCAGAGTCTGGACTTCGTGCGCAGCGTCGGCGACGCATTTTACATCATGGAAAAAGGAACGATCGTGTGGTCCGGCGGCAAGGAGGAGCTGGACGATCCGGCCGTCATGCGGTATCTGACGATTTAGAGAGAGAGGATGCGGACCAAATGACACAACCTAGACGAACTTACTGGCGGGTCGTGAGCCTGCTGCATGTGATCGGCATCATCGGCATCGTCTACGCTTCTCTTCGGGAGCCTGCCTTCTGGGGCCTTGGCCTGCTGGCTTACTCGTTCGGCTTGCGGCACGCATTCGACGCGGACCATATCGCAGCCATCGACAATGCCGTCCGCAAGCTCGTTGCGGCGCGTTCGGATTCGAACGGCGTCGGTCTGTTTTTTTCCCTCGGACATTCCACGGTCGTGCTTCTGATGGTGCTTGCCATCGGCCTCACGGCGGATACTTACATTTTCGACAACGCTGCGCTGCGCGAGATGGGCTCGCTGATCGGGACATCCGTCTCGGGCTTTTTCCTGGTTGCGATCGGCTGCGTTAATCTCGTCGTCCTGCTCCGCGCGCTATCCGGCGCCCGTCGGTCCGGCTGGCGCGATGCCGGTCATGCGCCGCGCCCGTCGGGTCCGCTTGTCGCGCTGCTGCGTCCGGTCCTGCGGCTCGTCAGCCGCAGCTGGCATATGTACCCGCTGGGCTTCTTATTCGGGCTCGGCTTCGATACCGCCACCGAGATCGGCCTGCTGGCGCTGTCGGCAGGAGCCGCCAGCCAATCGGTATCGCTAATCGGCGTTTTGTCGCTGCCGCTGTTGTTCGCCTCGGGGATGACGCTTCTCGATACGCTCGACGGCGTGCTGATGAGCCGGGCGTACAGCTGGTCTTCCGTCTCGGCGGGCAAGCGGCTCGCTTACAACCTCGTCGTGACGGGCGTCTCCGTCGTCTCCGCCTTGTTCGTCGGTTTTCTGCAGCTGTCGCACCTGTTCGAGGACCGGCTGCCCCGGACATGGCTCGCCTGGACGGACCGTATCGACTTCGTCTATCTCGGATACGGTCTGGTCGGATTGTTCGCTTTGACATGGATGGGATTCGCAATCGCCAGGAAAGGAATGAGAAGCGGCCATGCAGTGGACGGAGCGTGAGAAAGAAAAGCTGCTGATCACGGTGGCGGCCAATCTGGCGAGAGATCGAATGAAACGAGGTGTAAAGCTCAACTATCCGGAGAGCGTCGCCCTGATTACGTCGGAAATCATGGAAGGCGCGCGGGACGGGCGAAGCGTGGCAGAGCTCATGGCCTACGGGCGGCAGATTCTGACCGCCGAGCAGGTGATGGAGGGCGTCCCGCAGATGGTTCGCGAGGTGCAGGTCGAGGCGACCTTTCCGGACGGAACGAAGCTGGTGACCGTACATCAGCCGATCGCTTGATGCCGGGGAGGTATGTAACGGGATGTGCGGTAGTGCGGGATGTGCGGATTAAAGTCTACAACAGCGATTAAGGCGGGTGAGAACGTAATGATACCGGGCGAATATCGCATTCGAGCAGGCGAAATCGAACTGAACCAGGGACGCGGACAGCTCGAAGTGCTGGTAGCTAACATAGGGGACCGTCCCATCCAGATCGGTTCGCATTATCATTTTTTCGAGGTTAACAAGCAATTGAGATTCGCTCGGGAGCAAGCGTTCGGCATGCGGCTGGATATTCCTGCGGGCACCGCCGTTCGATTCGAACCCGGAGAGGAGAAGCCTGTAAGGCTGACCATGCTTGGCGGCAAGCGTTTGGTTTACGGGCTGAACGGCCTGACCGAAGGCGCGGCCGATCACGAGGCGCTGCCCGAGGAGGCGGCGCGGCGCCTTGCGAGCTGGGAGAGCCGGGAGGCGGATTATGGCTAGAATGACGCGCGAGGATTATGCCGGCATGTTCGGACCGACGGCAGGCGATGCGATCCGGCTCGCGGATACGGAACTGTGGGCGGAGATTGAACGGGACTACACCGTCTACGGAGACGAGTGCAAGTTCGGCGGCGGCAAGGTTATCCGCGACGGCATGGGACAATCCGCTCATGCCGTGCGGGACGCCGGCGTGTTGGATACGATCGTCACGAACGCCGTCATTATCGATCACTGGGGCATCGTGAAGGCCGATATCGGCATCCGGGACGGGGCCATTGTCGGTATCGGCAAGGGCGGCAATCCGGATGTTATGGACGGGGTCCGGCCGGATATGATCGTCGGAGCGAGCACCGAGGTCATCGCCGGCGAGGGCCGGATCGTGACGGCGGGCGGCATCGACGCGCACATTCACTTCATCTGCCCGCAGCAGATCGAGACGGCGCTGTCATCCGGCGTGACGACGATGATCGGCGGCGGCACGGGACCTGCGACCGGGACTAACGCTACCACATGCACGCCCGGCGCCTGGCATTTGCGGCGGATGCTCGAGGCGGCGGAGGCTTTTCCGATGAATCTGGGGTTCACGGGAAAAGGAAATGCCTCGTTCGCAGCGCCGCTTGAAGAACAGATCCGGGCGGGCGCGATCGGGCTCAAGCTGCACGAGGATTGGGGCACGACGCCGCGGGCGATCGATACATGCCTGCGCGTAGCGGATGCTTACGACGTACAGGTCGCGATCCATACCGACACGCTGAACGAGGCGGGCTTTCTGGAGGATACGCTGGCCGCCATCGGCGGCCGGACGATCCACACCTATCATACGGAGGGGGCGGGGGGCGGTCATGCGCCGGACATCATCCGCGCGGCTTCGCATCCGAACGTGCTGCCCTCGTCCACCAACCCGACTCGGCCGTTTACCGTCAATACGATTGAAGAGCATCTGGACATGCTGATGGTCTGCCATCACCTCGACAGCCGCATTCCAGAGGACGTCGCCTTCGCCGATTCGCGTATCCGTCCCGAGACGATCGCTGCGGAGGATATCCTTCACGATCTGGGCGTGTTCAGCATGATCAGCTCCGATTCGCAGGCGATGGGGCGCGTCGGGGAGGTCATCCTTCGCACGTGGCAGACGGCGGACAAGATGAAGCGGCAGCGCGGTCCGCTCGGTACGGATGCGGACAGCGACAACTTCCGCATCAAGCGATATATCGCGAAATACACGATTAACCCCGCCATCACGCACGGCATCTCGCATCTCGTCGGCTCGATCGAGCCGGGCAAGTTCGCGGACCTCGCGATCTGGTCGCCGGCATTTTTCGGCGTAAAGCCGGATCTCGTATTGAAGGGCGGGAGCATCGCTTATGCGCAAATGGGCGATCCGGGCGCGTCGATCCCGACGCCGCAGCCGATCATGGGCAGGCCGATGTTCGCGGCATACGGCAAGGCGGTGGAACGGTGCGCGATTACGTTCGTTTCGCAGGCGGCTTTTGATAGCGGCCTTGCGCAGCAGTTGGGTCTGCGCAAACGGATCGAGCCGGTCCGCAACTGCCGCAGCGTCTCCAAGGCCGACATGGTGCTAAACGACGCGACGCCCGAAATCCTGGTGAATCCGGAGACGTACGCGGTGACGGTAGACGGCGTGCCCGCCGTCTGCGAGCCGGCGGAGACGCTGCCGATGGCGCAGCGATACTTTTTATTCTAGCGTCGGGAGGAGAACGATGCCTATGATCCGGTGGCTCGCGGCACAGCAGCTGCTCGACTCCGCGCTGCCGATCGGCGGCTTCGCGCACTCGTTCGGCCTTGAGGCTGCCGTGCAGGACGGTCTCGTCCCCGATCTGCGAGCGCTTGAGCAGTATATGCGCACGATGCTCGTTCAGAGCTGGTCGACGGCCGACGCAATGGCCGTCAAGGCGGTGTACGAGACGGCGGGTAGCGGCGACTGGTCCCGGCTATGGCGCGTAGAGCGGCTCGTCCATCTGCAGCGAGCCGGCGCCGAATCGCGTGCGGGCGTGGAGAAAATGGGGCGGCGCCTGCTCCAGTTGGCGGCCTCGATCCATCCCGCGCTTGATTGGTCGCCGCTGCTTGCGGCGTGCGAAGCCGGCGATTGCCTTGCGACGCATCCGCTGGTGCACGGCTTCGTCTGTTGGCGGCTCGGCCTTCCGCTCGAGCAGGCGGTGCAGGGCTATCTGTACGCCTGCGTCGTCACCGCGACGAGCAGCGCGCTGCGTCTGCTGCCCGTCGGGCAGACCGAATGTCAGGCGCTCATCGCCAGGCTCGGTCCGGCGATCGACGAGGGCTGGCGCATTGCGCGGGATCTGGCGCCGGAGGAAGCCTATACGAACGCGCCCTTGGCCGAGATCGGCGCCATCCGGCATGAGACGCTGTATTCCCGTCTGTTTATGTCATAAGCCCTATCTATATTTACGATTGGAGGAATGTGCAATGTGCCAAGGTAAAGGGCATCACCATCACCCCGAATGGTCGCAGCCGGCCTTTGAAGGCTCGCGTCCCATGCGGATCGGCATCGGAGGACCTGTAGGATCGGGGAAGACCGCGCTGCTGGAAAATATCGCACGCGAGCTCAAATCCCGCTATAGTCTCGGCGTCATAACGAACGATATCTATACGAAGGAGGACGCCCGGATTCTTCTCGCGACGGGCGTGCTGCCCGAAGAACGCGTTATTGGCGTGGAGACCGGCGGATGCCCGCACACTGCCGTTCGGGAGGATGCCTCCATGAACTTCGAGGCCGTGTCCGAGCTTGAAGAAAGATTCCCCGAGCTGCAGATCATTCTAATCGAGAGCGGCGGGGACAATCTGGCGGCCGCGTTCAGCCCCGAGCTGGCCGACCGATTCATTTACATCATCGACGTCGCGCAGGGAGAGAAGATTCCGCGCAAGGGCGGCCCCGGCATTATGCGCTCCGACCTCCTCATCATCAACAAGACCGATCTTGCTCCGCATGTAGGCGCAAGCCTGGCGGTCATGGAGGCTGATACCAGACGGATGCGGGGCGATCGGCCTTACGTATTTTCCAACCTGCGAGGCGGGGAGGGCGTGCAAGAGATCGTCGCCTGGCTCGCGCACGAGTATGATCATGCCCATGGCATCGAGCATAGTCACCGCTGACCAGGAGAAGGCGCGCGTCGCCGTGCTGGCGGCATCGGCTTCGCTGCGAGAGGGAGCGACGATTCTTGCCGGTCGTTACTGCACGTCGCCGATCAAGATCGCCAAGACCTTCTCGCAAGACCGGGCGCTGTTCGTGATGGTTATGGATGCTTCTCCCGGCATGCTGGCAGGCGACCGATACGAGCTGCAGTGGGAGGCGGGAACCGACACCCACCTTATTCTGACAAATCAAGGCTTTACCAAGGTTCACCCCTGCGAGCCGGGGCAGTTCGCATCTACGCATACCCGGTATCGGGTCGGAACGGGTGCGTGCGTGGAGGCGATGATGCAGCCGCTTATGCTCTATAGGGACGCCGTCTACGAGAACCGAACCGTCGTCGATCTGGCGCCGGGCGCCGTTTGGATGCAAGGCGAGGTCGTATGTCCGGGCAGAACGCTGCGGGGAGAAGCTTTTCAATTCGAATCCCTGGACAACCGCCTGTCCGTATATTATGAGGACGAGATTATTTATCATCAGCGGCAGCTCGTCCGTCCGCGATTGCAACGGATAGCAGCGCAAGGAGGCTGGGGAGATTACAGCCATTTGAGCACTTTTTACGTTTTTTCGGATCGGGTAACGCCGTCGCTGCTGGAAGTGGTTCGGGAGACGCTCGAGGAAAAGGAGATTCGCGAGCTGGGACTGTACGCAGGCGCATCGCTCACGTATCGCTACGGCCTGTCGGTCGTTGCGGCTTCCGACTCGGCCTGGAAGCTGCAGCGGTTCATCGGCTGCGTTCAGAAGGTGGTGACGAGGGCGCTGCTTGGGAAGTAACCGTGGAAGCTGCCGGGCCGTGACAGCTTCGGCTGAATGTTGTATTTAATAGATGGATTAGCTTGCCTGCCAAACGTGCGGGCAAGTTTTTTTGTATTTCAAGCGCTTATTTATGGAAATGTTCAGAGCTTGTTTAGAGGTGCCTGATAGAATGTATACTGCTCGAGTTGATTCTACATTTTCTGACATGAGTCGGGATGGTTTTTTACATCTTCGGGCTTCATATTGGCGGGTCCCGATCCGATTATGTCTTTATGCCTATAGCGAATGGGGGATTTGATTTTGACGGCTCGAAGGTGACTCGGATAGTCCGGACGACAGCTGCATGACGGTTTGTTCTACGGCGTTCTGCGACGGGCAATGGCTAGTTTTCGACAGCGTCGGCTGCGATTGGCGTCTATGCCCCTGCGATCGAGGCGATCAGCGCCCCGGCGGCAGGTAAGGCGGGCGATTTTATAATATTAAGCTTACATTCAAACAGAACAAAGGCGGGGGATCGCGTTGCGAAAAGGCAGCTATGCGAAACGAATTACAGCGGTCGGTCTGGTGATCTGCTTGTTGCTGTCGTTGGTTCCGAGTTCCTTGAACGGGAAGGCGACGGCGGCGGGGCAGGATCTTGAAGTCATGTTCAGTACTGGCGCGCATGTAGGCAATGCGACCTACAACGCGGACAATACGTTCCTGAACTTCTACAACAACCAGGTTCCTGGATTTTATACGACACGGAAAGACGGCAACGCTACCGTCGACTGGGCTGGCGGGGACGTATACGCCGGTACAAACGACAAATCATCCTATGTCACATTGCAGGTCAGAGTCGCGGACAACCCGATTTTGCGTGAGATGGCGCTCGGCGGCCAGGCGGAAATGATCACGGGCTTTGCCGTCCTGCGCCGGCATAGCGGCTTCATATGGGTTCGCCGTTCTGAGATCAAGATTTACGTTGACGGTCAAGAACTCATGAACTATAGAACCGGCGGCAGCCAGGTCTATAACAAACAAGCGACAAAGCTGATCAAGCCGAACTCAGTCATTGACATTAGTATATGGGGACAGGGCGAGGACGACGGCGAGGGAGCCGGCGTACGTGGCTTCTACCTGAAGTTCCAGGACAAGCAGCGTCCCGTCATCGACAGCTATACGTTTACGGGCAATGGCAATGAACGTACGAATCCGAATATCAATCAAGAAGAGCTCTACGCCAAAGAAAACGAGAACATCACGCTGACTTACAACTTCAGCGAGCCGATCCGGCCTACGGCGCTGACTTCGTCCAACAGCGATTTCTTTCTCCGGCATCCGCTGTTCGTCAATCCGGCCGGTACGGGTCTTCCGGCCAACGGTCAGCAGCAGTATTTGCAAAACACCACCTACAGCAGCTCCAACCTGAAAACCTACAATAGTAGTTTGACGTATAACTACACCGGCGTCCGCTACCATAACAGCGGCAATCTGCCGCTCGAACCGCTCATTACCGGCACGACGCCCGGCAATGCGCCGATCGATCAGACGCTGCAAGAGAAGATGGATGCGGCCGTATTCGCAGACGGCGCGGGCAACGTGCTGCAGCCTAACCTGGCTTCCGTCAAAGCTGGTAACGGCAGCCTATCCTACCTGTTACAAAACGGCGGCAAGGTCGGTAATCCGTTCGACTATAAGAATAAGGGCTTCCGCGTCATCGTCGATGCGGTACGACCCAAGTACACCAAGACAGGCAATGGCATTCAACCGGAGATCTTGACCGGGGTCACCCTCAACAGAGGGGATATCATCGACTTTAACGTGCAATTAACGGAAGAAGGCATCGGTAATAAAGCTTTAATTGAAGGGAAGACATTTCTCTACTTTAACAACGGTATGAAGGCGTACTATCTCAAGGGAAGCAGCAGCAAAAATCTGATCTTCAGGGCGACTGTCGACGACGGCGTACAGCTGGAGACGCCGCTGCTCAAGGTCATCGCCTTGACCAATGACGGCAAAGGCGACAACTCCGACACCAATGTCATCTCCGACTATGCCGGCAATCTGCTGTTCCAGCCCGCTAACTTTAACGGCGAGCACACTGACGGCGATGTATCGCTAGTCAATTCCAAGATCGACTGGGCAAACCTGTCCATCGACAACACGAAGCCACTGGTTAGCTATCACTTCGATCTTGGCGGCGCTGACAACACGACCTACAAAAAGGTAGGCAAAATCACGATCGACGCCAACGATCCGGCGATCAAGGTACCGATGCTCGATCCCGATGTCGCCGAACGGGGCGTATCCCACCCGAGCAAAGGCATCTACCGCCCGACCAACATGACCGGCGAAGCATCGCCTGCGGTCGGTCTGGTGTACTACTGGTGGAGCAAGAGCGCGACAGATCCGTTCGCTGCCCAGGTCGGGGACAATTATGCCGCCTTAAAGCGTTATGCGCTGTCGGCCAAGCAGCCGTCCGAGGATCTATATCCCACCGGATTCGAAGGCGTCAAGCTCACGGTTGCAAACAACAAGACGAATCTGATCACGCCGCCTGCCGAGGCGTATCTGCCGGAGAACAGCGGCGAGTGGTACCTGCATACGTGGACTGCGGATATGACCTGGGATTCCGCCCGCGAGCTGATGCAGTACGACAAGATGAAGGAATACGTGCGGACGCATTCGGAGCAGTACGAAGCCTGGAAAGCGGAGGCGCCGGGCTCAGACGCAGACAAGACGTTTTACGCGGATAACAAAGCGCTTGTCGCGGTCGGACAATACGGAGATCTGAGCGTATGGAGTCTGGACGACTTTAAGCATGACGACTCGAACTGGACGCACAGCGTAGGCGTACTGAAGCTGGATAATCAGGGTCCGACGTCGGTAGCCGACAACGTCTACGGAAGCAACACGGGCGATGTTCAGGTAAGCGCGCTTGTGCTGGACCCGCACAGCGGCGTCGACAAGGTCGATTATCAATGGGTGAAGGACGGCGATTCGCCGTCGGACATCAACTGGGTGCCGACCGTTGTTGACAACGGCAAGGTGAAGGAATCGACGCTGAACGAAGTGTTCGAGTACGGCACCTTCTGGCTCTATCTTAGAATGACAGACCTTGCCGGCAACGAGTCCGTGCAAAAGGTAGACTTGCCGGCCGTTGTCGGCTCCGGTACGTCGCTTCCGGGCACTTTCTCGCCCGAAGCGGACAGCAATTATGTGAAGAGTCAAAAAGTGACCTTTACGATAAACGGCACCGAGCCGGATTATGTCGGGTATGCCATCAGTTCGAGCTCGATTCACCCGTCGGATGATGCGTTCGCGGGATTGACGGCCGAACCGACGAAAACACCGACACCAACGCCGACGCCAACCGAGACACCGACGCCAACGCCGACAGAAACACCTACGGAAACGCCGACGCCAACACCGTCGGAGACACCGACACCAACACCGTCGGAGACACCGACACCAACACCGTCGGAGACACCGACACCAACGCCAACCCCGACGCCAGAGGTGTCCCTGTCCTACCGGATTCCGGAGGATACCTCGCACAGCGGCATTCAGTATGTCCATGTGCTGGTGAAGAAGGACGGCCAGGACTATTACTACGCGAAGGCCTACTACTGGGACAACTCGCCGTCGGAGATTACGTTCAGCAAGAGCGGCGTACCGTATCCGCTGGACGTTCAGGAGACGACGGTCAGCATCAACGAGCTTTATAGCAAGAAAAACATGATCTCGAAGTACCAATGGGTACGGGTCGACGAAGGCATCCCCGAGATTGCGCCTACAGAGGCATCTGAAGGATGGGCGGAGCTGCCGCAAGGCGGATCGGTCTCCATCAAAGGCAAGGACGTGCTGCCTGCCGGAGAGATCGCGAACTTCCGCCTGTACGTGCGGAATACTGACGGCGCGGGCAATACCTCAATCGTCGCAACCTCCGATCTGTTCAAGGTTACGCATACCGGGGACGAGACGGTGCCTCCGGCAGACACCGAGTCCGATTTGATCTATCTGTACGGCGACGAAAAGGATGGCTACACCGCCATTCTGAAGCTGAGTCTCGATACGGAGAACAAGGCGGGTTACGAATACTCCGTCTCGCCGGACCAAGGCGAGAGCTGGACCAGATGGAAGCCGTATACGAATTTTGTCTCGCTGCCTGTACCGAGCGGGGACCCGTCCAAGCTTCAGGTGATGGTCAAGTACCGCACGCCGGGCGGCGCAATCAGCGAGGCATTCCCGCTCGACAGCTCGAACGCGTCGCTCGACGAGAAGCCGATCTATGCGCTGGCTTCGGTCAGCGGCACGAGCATGGTGCTTCCGAGCGTCGGCGCGAACATCGACATTCAAGTGCCGGCAGGGCTCAAGGTTGTACCTGCGGCGGTGAATCCCGCGAAGCTCGTACGTACGGGCAATACGTTCAACGTGCCTGAGAACGGCTACTATGCTTTTGAAGTGATCGATCTGAACGATCCTAGCCGGAAAGACAATTTGTATATCGTGGTCAAAAACGTCGACGGTACGGCCCCGATCGGATCTATCGAGTTTGGGGGAACAGCGCCAACCAACGCCAACGTCGTAGCCAAGCTGTCTGCTTCGGAACCGGTAATCGTGACGAACAACGGCGGCAGCAATGTCTATACGTTTAAGGAAAACGGTTCTTTCACCTTTGAATTCAAGGATCAGGCAGGCAATACGGCGACAAAGACGGCAACTGTAGGCAATATTCGCAAGAATGCGCCGAACGTCAAAATCGTACGCTCCTACGTGAACGGCAGCACGACGTTCCCGACCATCAGGGACGGCAACGGCAACGTAATCTATACTTCCGGCTTGACGCTGGAGGTCCAAAGCGGAGATAGCCCGGCCCAACCGATCTTCGTCACGGACGGCGGCAATCCGAGAGCGGTGAGCGACAACGGTACCGTATCCTTCACGGTCGCAGACGAATACGGCAACACGACGATCGTCAAGGAGACGGTGGACAACCTGGTCACTTCCGGCCCGACGGCCGAGAAAGTCGATTATACGTTTGTCGACAGCGAAGGCAAGGCGATCGCCGACGACAAGATCGTCACGATCGGCGGCAAGAAGTACGCAAGCGGCAAAATCAAAGTGACGATTACCGGCAAAAATCCGGCGGCCAACGCCGTATTCTCCGGTACGGCACCGGCAGTGGATGAGATGACCGGCGCTTATCTCAACAAGATCAGCGACGCTACCGGCAAGTTCACCTATTCGCGCGTCTACGAGACCAACGGCTCTACGCAGGTAGGCCTGGCCGACCTGCTCGGCCATATGACCCGCGTGCCGGTGACGATTCAAGGCATCGACAGCACCGGACCGGCGCTGACGCTGAACCAGACATCGGTAGGCATCGTGCAGAACAAGGCGGACTTCGACTACGCCAAGGATTTGGGCGGTTACACCGTGAGCGACAACATTTCCGCCGCGGACAAGATCAAGGTGTCCATCAGCGGATTGGATCTGACCAAGCTGGGCCGCCAGCAAGTAACGTACACGGCCGTGGACGAGGTCGGCAACAAGACGGTTGCGACGCAGAGCGTCATCGTCGTCAAGAACGGCGGACTGCTCATCTTCGGCAACAACACCCTGATCTCGGCCAATTCCGGGGAGACGGCGTTGTTCGATACGAACAAGCTGACCTTCCGCATCTCGGGCTATAACCTGATCAAGGTTGGCGGCAAGGATCTGACCAACGAATGGGCGACCTATGACCTGTATTATCAACCGGGTCTGTACCGCGAAGGTCAAATGAAGGCGATCGCTACCAAGGTCACCTACGACGAGCTGGTGAAGGGCGAGTTCAAGGTTACTTTCCCGAAAGCAGGCTGGTATACCGTCATCGTCAGAACGCAGGAGCGGGATCGCGAATTCGCATCCTTCTTCATCGGCAGCACGAACTAATACGCACTACCAACCGCGCTGTAGAAACGAGCGAAGAGACCGGATTCCGGGCGTAAACGGGCGATGGCTCTTCGCCGCAGCGGCGGCAAAGAGGGGCTAATTATGATCGGGGGGAAGCAAGTGAAGCTTTGGCAGAGAACGACAGCCGCTTTGCTCTCATTCATATTAATATTTTTATCTTCGTCAGAAATTTTGCGATCGCTCGCCGAGACGTTGAACAGCGCCAACTCGGTCGCGATCCAGAACGATTTTATCAAGGTCACCGTCGACAAAAACAGCGGACGTTACGGCATTCGTACGGTAGAGGGCCAGCCGATTCGCAAAAAGGACCAGAACGTCAACCTGCTGTACGGCGGCGACGAGCCCGAAACCTCGTTTACGACGTTCAGGATCGACGGTACGGACTTTATTTTCGGCAATCGCTACAAGCTGGACGACGGCACGCAATCCTCGGTCGTTCCGGCCAAAGTCGTCGACAATCCGAACGGGACGCAGCAGATCGAGACGGTCTGGAGCATCAAAAATGTGCAGATCAAGCAAATTCTGATGCTGTACAGGGATAGTGCCGACAAGATCAACTCCGGCAATATCAATATCCGCTATGAAGTGAACAACCTTGGCAACGCCACGGTCGCCGTAGGCAGCCGTATTTTGCTGGATACGATGGTCGGATCCAATGACGGCCCCGCGTTCCAGATCGGCACGGCCTACAAGGCGCCGCTGTCGGTCGAGCGCAAGCTCGTGCACGATCCGGAGGCTATCGGCATTCCAAAGGCAGACGTCGCTTTCTACAAGCTGCCTGCCTACTGGGTCATGCGCGACAAGCTCGACTTCGACAATCCGCTTGCGACGAACGTCGTCGCTTACGGCCTCAACAACTATGCCGAGCAGAACATCAACATCGTCGACGAGATGATCGTCGGACACTGGGCCGGCATGGCCAATACGAAGTGGGATTATACCCCGAACCCTAACCTCGATTTTACCCGGGATACCAACGATTACGGATCTTCCGACTCCGCCGTCGCTTACTACTGGAATCCGGACAAAATTGCTGCCAAGGGCTTCCAGACGTTCGAAACGGTATACGGTCTCGGCGAACTGACGCAGCCGGATCACGTTTTCTCCATCCGCTACCTGGATCCGATCCAGACGCTGGCAACCTTGCCGGACGACAGCGATTATGTGAACGAAGGCATCTTCGATATCACGGCGGAAGTAGAAAATCTGGCGCAGTACAATATGGAGCAATCCAAGATCGATCTGGAGCTGACGCTGCAGAGCGGATTGAGCTTCGTTAAGCTGGATGACCAGGGCAATATCATCCGCGACTCTTCCGGCAAAGCTTTAACGGAAACCTTCCAAAGCAAAATACTCGCGTACAAAAAGGAAGCGACGCCCGCAGAGGCCGAGCTCGGCATTCAGCCGAAGTACAAGCCTGGCGACACCGTCACCGTCTCGTTTAAGGTCAAGGCCAAAGGCAAGGCTTGGCCGACCACGCGCGAGTACATGCTGACGGCTAAGAGCCCGGAAACGCTGGCGAAGCTGGACGGCGTGACAGACGAGGGCATCAAAGCCCAATACGAATCGAGCAAGGCGAACTTCATCTTGCTGCCCGCCGTCGGCGAAGCGCTGCCGACTTACGTGTACGGCGTATCGCCGAAGGAACTGTACAGCACCGATACGAAGTACGTCACCGTCAACTTGTCCAACATCGAAGCCTACAACACCGGCGACGCGAACACCGCGCCGAACTTCGATCTTTATTTCCGCAACAAAGTGACCGGGGACCGTTACAAGGTGCCGGTGCAGAGCTCCGTGCTGCTCCAGCCGACCGACGACGGCGCATCCGGCGACATGCGCATCACTTACAACACCGGTGATCGCGTGGATGCTAACGGCAACGTGCTGGCGTCCGATACCGGACCCGAAATGCCGCTCGGCGAATACCAGATCCAGATCGACTACAAGGGCAATACGGGCGGAGACGACGAAGAAGCGTCCCTGTACGACATCACTGCCCCTCAGACGATCATGGTGACCGACAACGACGAGACCCGGGTACGCGAAGCGCATATTCTCGCCGTTTATAAGCAGGCGTTCGATCTGAAGGGCGCTGCGATCGGCCAGACTCTGGAGAACATGGACGAGCTGAACGGCATGTTCGCGACCCCTCCGTTCGCCGACAAAAATCAGCTGAAAAGCACGCTCGATAATTTCAAGGCGGCTAAAAAAGCAATCGGCGTCGCGAGCAAGACGGTCGATCCAAAATTTAAGCTCGATGCCTTCCTTGACGACGACAGTCTGGAAGCCGTTCCGATTTACAGCTACAAGGCATTCAGCTCCGAAGCCGATCTGCAGGAATTTCAAAAGGAAGACAAGAGCCGCTCGGTACTTGTCGTCATTAAAGGCATGATCAAGACGGTGGGCAAGGGCAAGGACGCCCAGGTCATCGTCGATACCAAGACCGAGCCCGCTATCATTAACGATGCGGTTGCCTACAAAGGCAAAGATCTCGTCATCGTCCGGGGTCAGCTGGACGTATTCGGTGTCCAGAATCTCGTACCGGGCTTCTCCAACAATCCGTTGTTCGCCTCGACGTTCGTCAAGGGCGACGGTACGCTGAGCGTGGCCGGCAGCGGTTTCGTATTCCACAGCGGCGAATGGACGTTGGACTTTTTCAACGGCTTCAACAAGCGGCTCGGCAGCGGCCCGCTGTCCCCTGCGGAACAGGCGGATAACGACGACAATCCGGAAGACACGTCGCTTAACGGCAGCCTGAAGTGGGCATCGGGCCTCATCGGAGACCGGCTCAACCCGCTCCGTCAGCTGATGGTGTCGAACGTGTACTTCAATCGGCAATCGTTGTTCTCGGTGCCGTCGTTTAACATTTCCGGTTTCGGCTTGTCTTTCAACGATTTCATCTTGAGAGAAGGCGGAATCTCTTTTGGCGGCATGATCTCGATGAAGATCATCGACGCAGAGATCAACAACGTTATTTTCAATAACAAAGGCTTTGTCGGCATCGACGCCGCGCTGAAGTTTGGCTTGAACAGAAACCTCGGCTTGTTCGGGCCGCTGGATCAGGAGAAGAAAAGCGGAGGACCAAGCGGAGAGATCTTTATCTCTCATTATGTTCAGCAGATCAACGGCGAATACAAGCCTAGCAAATACGGCATGAAATTCGAAGCCGATCTGAAGGGTATGCTCGGCGTACAGATCGAACTGGCATTTAAAAAGGTAGAGGACGGCCGCATTCTGCCGGACGTCATCGGATTTGGCGCTGGACTTCCGAAGCCGGGGATTCTGATCACCGGCGCGACGTATCTCACCGATATCCGCGGTGCGGTTCGCGAATTGGCGGATACGATCGCAGGCACGGGCAAGGACCCGTTCCCGCTTGTCGTACAGGCGGGCGTGGGCATGCGCTTCGGTATTGCGCCGGCTTATTTCTTAGGCCAGGCGGATCTGACCGTGAAGCGGACGGGTCTCAAGATTGAGGGCAAGCTGGACTTCTCGACGAATCCGGACGGGGAAGACGCACTGCCCATGCTGACCAAGGCGCTGCTTGAGGCGCAGTGGGTAACCCCATGGTTCGTGCGCGTTCAGACCGAAGTCGACATCGGCGGCTGGGATGTTATCGTCGGCAAGGCGGGCATTTTCGTCGGGCAGAATTTGGAGAAGAACCGGATCGACTTTGAAGGCTACATCGGCTCCAGGCTGCAAATCCCGAACAGCGTACCGGTGGTCGGGGGCATGCCGCTCGCGAGCGTGTTCTTCGGCGTCAACAACGACAAAATCTGGGGCAGCGTCGGCATTCTGCTCATCACGCTCGGCGTGACTTACTATTGGGGCGGCGGCGTTGAATTCGGCACCTCCAGCGAGGAACTGCCGGACGGCTTGATTCATATGGTCGTGAACGACCCCGAAAAGGGACCGCGCATGCTGGTCATCGGCCAAGGCGTTGAGACGGTCGCGACTTCGTGGAAGGACACGGAGCAGGGCAGTCAAGAAATCGTTTATCGCGACGTAGCCAAAGGCGTGCAATTGATGGAAAGCGACGCGATGAACCTCGGGGTCGGTGGCATCGTGACCAAGAACAACGGCCGCGAGCATTCGATTCCGATGAATGATATTTCGGGCAACGCCATCATTGAAGTCGATTACGACTACAAGACGCTGCCGAAGCTCGTTTTGAAGGATGCAAGCAAAAAGGATTACCCGATCGTTTTCGACAACACGAATACCAATCCGAAGGCCAACGCCTTTTCTCAGATCATTCTGGCGAACGACGAAGGCAACACGGAAAAGGTCGATATCCGCAGAGCGTACATCATCGTGCCGGAGGCGGAAGCCAAGAAGGGCGGCACATGGACGCTGACGGCCGAATCGGGCGTCGATACCAAGCTGCTGAACGTACCGGTACTGCCGCAGCTGAACCAGGTCAACCTGGCGGTAAGCAATAGCGATCCGAACAAGTTCAACGCCACTTGGAACGTATCCAACGCCAAGGCAGGCGATACGGTCAACCTGTACCTGACGCAGGACGCGGTTGGCAGCGGCACCGTCAAGCTCGACGACGGCACTTCGGTACTGGCCGCTGGCGATCCTGGTCTACTGATTGCTAAGGACCTGCCGGCTACCGCAGGCACCGCAACCATCGACGTCACGAAGGTATCGCTGGTAGGCGGCACTGAGGACATCCGGGGACTGCTGCGCCAAGGCGACTACTATCTGCGCGCCGAGTTGAAAGCATCCGCGGCCTTCGGCACGAAGACTTCGGCCCAGAAGTTCACGATCGTCGATCCGCTCGCGCCGCAGAAGGTCGGCGACGTGAAGATCGAAACGGCGGGCAACGGCTACTTCTCGTTGTCGTTCAAGCCGGGCGCCGTTAAGCCGGGTCAGGAGAACATTCCGCGCAACTACGTTATCGAAGCGCAGAGCGACCAGACCGGCAGCCTGAAGCCATATGACAATTACGGCGAAGTGCTGATGACGGAAGAGGAGCTGCAGCCGTATTGGAACGCATCGACCGGCCGCTATGAAGGCATTCCGGTCGGCGGATGGACGGCGAGCACGACTTCCGACACTGTCGATCAGGACAGCCTGCAAGGTTCGACGACGACTGACGCGGCGGGCGAGAAGTACATCGGCCTGCAGGTCGGCAAGAAATACGTCATCGGCGTATCTGCGGCCAACAAACCTGCCGCGACGCTGGACAAGAACGAGAACTATCATTACGCCGACCGCGTCGACAGCAGCCTGACGCTGCTGCCGGTCCCTGTGAAGCCGGGACTGACCGTCTCTTCGGATCAAGGCACCGTCAGCACGACGCCCGACACGGGAACGGCGCCTAATCTGATCACAAACGAGAAGACGCAGAGCATCAAGCTCGTGTCCAATCAGCAAAACGTAAAAGTTGAAGCCAAGTATGCCGGCGAAACCGTCGGTCAAGTTTCCTTGACTAACGGCACCTCAGGCAGCAGCGGCACGTTGAAGCTGAGCAGCTTCACGACCGACGGTCCTTATGCCATCGAGCTGACGGCAACGAACACGAAGACGAAGGACGCCTCGGTTACGATGCTGTACCTGACCGTCGATACGATCGCTCCGACACTCTACATCGATGAGCCGACGACCGGCGCAAGAACGCAAATGGGCCAGATCGACGGCAAGTCTGCGAACTTGATTCACGTCGCAGGCACGACTAGCGTTGGTACGAAGCTGACCGCAGGCGGCACCGTCATTCCGGTAGCGGACGACGGCAAGTATGAGGGCGACGTCGCGATCTTGGGCAGCGACCCGACCGTGGATCTGCAGCTGATTGCTACAGATGCAGCCGGCAATGAGAATTCGGCGACGGTCAGCATCACGAACGACGGCTTTGAGGCGCCGGCTTCGCTGGTACTGAAGGAACTGCCGGCGTTGACGCCGGGAGAGAGCAAGACGATTCAAGCTTACTTGAAGGTCGTCGACGGTAAGGATGCGCAGGGCAAGGTGACCTTTAAAGAGGTTCCGATCTCTGCGGAAGATATCAAAGCCAAGCTTAGCTACACGCTGCTGATGGGCGATGCAGTCGACCTCACCGTGGACGCGAACAGCCTGGCCAAGGGAACCGTTACCGGCTTGACCGAAGGCGCAGGTTTGATCGAAGCGACCTACAAAGTCTCCGACGACGTTTCGCTGACGGCCATGGTTGCCGCCCAGGTTAAGATTCCGGAGCCTACGGCTATGGGAAGCTTGTCGGCTAGTATCCGTGTCTTGAATGAAAAAGCATCCCTGGCGCAGGTCACAATCGGAGATGTCGGCGATTTGACCGGCCAACAGCTCGCGTACAAGGTGTTCCCGGACACAGGAGCTGTACTGCCGACGTTCAAGCAGGATTTGTCCGACTGGAGCATCTTCCCGACTGACGGGGTGGTTACCGCTACCTCGCGCGATATCATCGTGGTTGCCAAACGGACCTCTACAGGCAAGCTGGCTATGGCGACCAGTGGCATGCTGCAGTACAAGGGTGCTACGAATGTCGGAGGCGGCGCAGGCGGCGGTGGCGGTGGCGGACCAATCGCTCCTTCGGGAGAAGCGCCGACCATCACGCTTAACGGCAAGGAAGTAAAGAGCGAATTGGGTATTGACGGCATTGCCAAGGTCACGCTGACGACAGAAGACACCGTGGCGGCAGGCGAAAGCGATCTGACCTTGAGCGTGAAGGAAGGCAGCGCGCAAGGATATGAATTCCACATCGCTTCGGCTGCAGTTCGCCAGCTCGCGGATGGCGGCAAGAAGCTGATCGTACAGCTGCCTACCGGCAAGCTGACACTGACGAAGGATCAACTTTCCGGCGTCGCCGGCGATCTTACCGTAACGGCAACGGCCAATGCCGACGGCGATATCGCAGCCATGCGGACGATTGCAGCCGGGCAAAAGGTGACGCTGCTGGGCGCGGGTGCCGGCCTCACGTTTAAAGCCAATCTGGCGGAAAACGGCTGGATGAACGGCGTCATTACCGAGCTGAACGTACCGGACGGCGTTAAGGCGGACGAAGTGACCGCCATCGTGCTAAAGGATGCTAACGGCAATTGGACCACCGTTCCATGGAGCAAGACGAAGGACGGCTTCCGGATCAAAGTGACCGGAGAAGGCAGCTTGTTCCTCATTAGTAGCGCGAAGAGCTTTGCAGATGTAAAGGACAGCTATTGGGGCCGTCAATCCATCCAGGAGGCCGCAGCCAAGATGTTCGTCCAGGGCAAGAGCGATCAGCAATTCGATCCGGAGAGCAAGATCACCCGGGCCGAATATCCGACGCTGCTCCTCCGCGTAGCTGGACTAATGAATCAGAACGCCTCTTCCAGCTTTAGCGACGTGTCGGCGGACAGCTGGTACGCGCGCAGCGTAGCGATCGCATCCAAGCTCGGCTTGGCGAACGGACTCGCAGGCGGCGTTTTCAAACCGCAGGAGACGTTATCGCGGGTTCAAGCGATGACGATGGCGGGGCGTCTGCTGACGCTGACGGGTAATGTGGAGCCGCTTAGTGCCGCCGAGATCGATAATCAGCTCGCTGGTTTCGCGGATCGTGCTTCCATTCCGGCATGGGCGAGAGAGCAGGTCGCGCTCAGCATCAAATACGGTATTATCCAGGGCGAGAATAGGTATATCCGTCCTGAGGATGCATTGACCCGGTCACAGGCCGCAGCGATTGCAATGAGACTGGACCGGTTGATCGCCGGCGAATAAGACAGAGTTCCTTAAGGCGGTGTGAAGATGGCATTTAAGTTGAAATCCGTCGTCGGGACGATCCTGGCGACGGTGCTGACGGGGAGCCTGGCTCTGTCCTTCGGACCAAAGGCTATGGCGGATCCTCAGACTTGGGATTCCGTGGCAGAGACGAATTGGTATAATCCCATTTATTCGACCTTTAATATCAATACGCCCGAAATGCTGGCCGGCGTAGCGAAGCTGGTCAGCGAAGATCCGGACGGCAAAGTGAACGGCTTCAAGAACAAGATTCTTGAAGTCGCCGGCGATATGGACCTCTCTAACTACGAGTGGCTGCCGATCGGAGACAAAGAACATCCTTTCAAGGGAACGATGATCGCGCAAAACGGCGCCAGATTCACGATCTCGGGGATGAAGATTCCGGACAATCTCAGCTATCGCGGGTTAATCGGGTATATGGAGGCCGGTACGCTCGGCGGCTTTACCTTTGCCGACAACGGCCGGATCAGCGTCGCCGATTCCGCGTACGAAGTATACGCGGGGTCTGCGGTCGGCAAGATGACGGGCAGCAGCCTCGTATATAACATCACCAACAATATCGAGATCAGCGTGACCGACGCGGCATACAACGTGTATGCCGGGGGTATTGTTGGGATGGGCGAAGGCACCATCGCCAACGTCGTGAATACCAAGACGGTCACGACCAACGGCACTTCGTACGCTGGCGGCATCGCCGGCTACGGCGGCGCGCATGGATTAAGAATCAAGCAAGCCGAGAATCAAAAGGATATAACGGTAGACGGTAAGGGCGGGACAATCGGCGTAGGCGGCATTGTCGGCTACGTCGAGGGCTTGCTCGAGCTTGAGGACCAGGATACGCCGATCGTCAACAAGGGCAACATTAGCGCAAACGGCGCGACGGTCAGCTATGCCGGCGGGATCGCCGGCCGGGTTGGCGGGCGGATCTCCATCTCCAGCCTGACGAAGAACGAAGGAACAATTACCGTGGACACTCCCGGAGGAACGGGTTCTTATGCAGGCGGCTTTGTCGGCGCCGCAGAAGCCCCTGCTACGGACCGGTCCGTGCTCCGCGGCAGCTTCGAGAACAAAGGCACGATCCACAATAGCGGCGGCACCGGCGTTTATACCGGCGGCGTTGCCGGTTATTTCGGAGACAACTACAGCTGGTCGGGATCGTTCCTGAACAAAGTCAACATTCAAGCGATTGGCGCGGACAAGGTGTATACCGGCGGCTTCGCCGGCTATTCCGTCGGCGGCACGATCATGAACGTATCGTTTAATGCGGACATTGCAGCTAACGGCGCCAATGCCTATACCGGCGGCATCGTCGGCTATGCCAAGGGCGGCGGCGTCGGCGACGCGAATGGGGACGGCAGCGGTCATTACACCCAAGTCGCGGTCGGCGGCATCGCAAGCAAGTATGCGACAATCGATGCAGACGGTTCGATCGGCGGTGTCGGTGGGTATATTGACGGCGCAGTCAACAGAGTGTCGGTCAAGTATATCTCGCTCAAAACCCATACGGTCGGCAGCGCCGTCGGCGGCGTCGGCGGCAGCATGCAGGGCAGCGTGTACGGTGCGGAGGTTGGCGCATCGGAATACAACGGCTATGACAGCGTCAAGCTGGAGGCCGTCACCGGCCTTCCGACCGGCGCGGACAGCTGGACCGTCGGCGGCATTGCGGGTCTCAATGAGAAGCCGCTGACCATCACGGGCAGCAAGGTCACTCGGGTCGGCATTGCCGCAGGCAGCGGTAAGAGTCTTTATACAGCAGGGGGCATTGCAGGGAGTCTGACAGCCGAAGCCAGCGTAGGTACGACGGAAGCGCCGGTAATCGTACAAGACTTCCTGATTGATGCGGGCGCGACGGACAGCAGCTTCGGCGGCGCGGTCGGGGTCAATCGGGCACCGGTCATGGTCGTCGAGGTGAAGCGCGTGCAGCTGAAATCTACCGGAGAAGACGTCCGCCTGGGCGGCGTATTCGGAGAAAACCATGGTGCGGCTGCAGGCAGCAAGGTGAGCGGCACTGTCATTACGGCCTCGGGCGCGCGCGGTTCGATCGGCGGCGTCGCTGGCCTCAACCGCGGCTCCGTCAGCAGCTCGACAGCGGAAGCAATCGAGATTAAAGCTTCGGGCGCCGATTCGTCGGCAGGCGGCATTGTGGGCCGTTCCGAAGGCCCGGACGGCGGTCGAGCCAGCCTGAACAACGTCAAGCTGATCGGCGGAGAGAACCCGACGGTCAGCGTGCTGGCGCCGAACATCAACGCCGGCGGCATCGTCGGATATGCAAAGAGCACCGACATTGGCAATCCGCAAGCGATGGCGGATGCGCCGAACTATGTGAATCTGGCCCTTCAGGCGGCGGGCTCGGCAGCGGGGGGCATCGCCGGCCGCATCATCGACGGCAGCATCGTTGGCGATGCAACGGCAGTCAACGTCGACGATCTTTTGATCGGCACGGTTGCGGCTTCTACCAATCCGATCATCGGCGGCATCGCCGGTTACGCGGAAGCGACGCGCATCGAGAAGATCATGTCGATGGGCATCAATCTGAACGTCAACAATCCGTCCACTGTAGTCGGCGGCATGGTTGGCTACAATCAAGCGACAGGCGCATTTATCGCGGACAGCTCGACGGAAGGCCTCAGCTTGAAGGTTAACGCTTCAGCTACAGGCACGACGGTTGGCGGACTGGTCGGCGTCAATGCCGCTCGCGCAGGCGATCCGGTTATCAATCCCGGCAGCGCCGTCAGCACGCTTCGCAACAGCCGGGCGGTCGGCAGCGTGAACGTCACCGCTCCGTCGGCTCTGGTCGGCGGGATGGTCGGCGACAACGGCAGCCTTATCGCGAATAACAACGTGGCCGACAAGGTCCCGGTGATCTCGCGCGGCCGTGACGCCACCGTGGGCGGTTTGGCAGGCATTAACCGGGCGACCGGCACGTTGTATTACACGTATTCCAACGCGAATTTGAACGTGGAAGGCGAGAACACGCTGGTTGGCGGCCTGGTCGGACAAAACGACGGCGCCGTCAAGAGTTCCTACGTGGATATCGAGGTCACGGGCAGGGCGACGGGCACTTCTTCCGTTCCCGTTTATCTCGGCGGTTTGGTCGGACGCAATAGCGGCAGCATCGAGTTGTCTTACTTTGCCGGCATCGCCACGGCTAGCGGCAGCTACAGCGTCGTCGGCGGTCTGGTCGGCGACCAGGCGGCAGGCACTGTTAAAAATGCTTATGCAGCAGGCGAAGCTTCCGCAACAATGGATCATTCTTTTGTCGGCGGTCTGGCCGGTCGTATCGCAGACGGCAAGATCTCGTATACGTACTCCGCCGCAAAGGTGCTTGCTTCGGGCGGCGCGGCAGCCGGCGCCTATGCCGGTCGCTACGATAGCGCAGACATGGAGCTGTTGTACAAGAACTATGTGGTCAAGGACGCATCCGGCAACCTGAATGTCGGTTTGAGCGACTTCGCTACCGGCACTGCCACGACATTGGACGAGCCGTTGCGTCTGGATACGGTGACCGTGAGCACGCTGCGGGACCGGACGGTGTTCCCTGCCCAGTCGGGATGGGACTTTGTCCAGGCTTGGCGCTACGGGTCGCTTGACGCCCAGTACAAGTATCCGGAAGTGAACCGGATCGCGAATTCGGGCGACGACACCAGCGGCGGCGTTAATGCCAACATCAACTGGTACATGAACGACAAGGGTGCGATCAACTTCCAGATTTCCACCGAAGCGGAGCTGGCAGGTCTGGCGGGCATCGTCAACGGCAGCATCGCCGGCGTAGACCGCTTCGACTTCAAGGATCGCAACATCCAGATCGTTGGTCCGATTCATATCCAGTCCAGGCAATGGACGCCGATCGGCGACAAGCTGGAGAATCCTTTCCGTGGGCATCTGGACGGCGGAGATTATCTGATCGATGGTCTCAGCCTGCAACCGGCCCATGCGTATTCCGGTCTCTTCGGCGTCATTGCACCGGAGGGCAAGGTAGAGAAGATCAAGCTGGAGCCGCTGGCCGTAGCCGGTCTTGAGTATACCGGCGCGTTGGCAGGCTCCAACGAAGGAACCGTAGACGGAATTGAAGTCCGACTGCTTGGCGGAGCCAAGGTTAGCGGACGCGTCGTTGGCGGTATTCTGGGCAGCAACACGGGTACGTTGGGTCATTTAAGTCTGATTATGAACGACGGCGGCGTCGAAGCTGCGTACAATAGCTCGATTGTCGGCAGCTTCGTCGGCGACAATACGTTTCCGATCGACGGGCAACTGTCGCTCGCTTCAACCGCAGGTTCTGTCGTAAGCTACACAGAAGATGCGATTATCGGCGGTATTGTCGGCCGGCAATCCGGGGACATTCACGGATTCGAGCTAACGATTTCTCCGGACTTCCGGATCCTTTCCAACGCTGATCGCAATATTGTCGGCGGCGCGATCGGCAGCTACGTGTACGGCGAAGCCGATAACGTGAAGCTGGTGTTCGAAGGGGCTGCTCTGGAGGCAGGCGGGCCGGAATCGGTCATCGGCGGCGTCGTCGGTCGTGCGGCAGCCGGTACGATACTGTCCGACATCGACGTTAGCGCCGAAGTTCCCGGCATTCACGTGCTGGGCAAAGGCATCGTCGGCGGCGTCGTGGGCGACAAAGCAGGCGCAGGCAACAATTCGTTCGAGATCCGCAACGTGACGATCGGCGATCTCAACGTCGCCTCTTCGGGCGACAGCCTGAGCGCGCTTGTCGGCGGTTTGGCCGGCAAGATCGTAAATACGGCTACCAGCAATGTCGATTCGTCGGCTACCGTGCGCGGCGCGGGTGTAACCGTGACAGCCGGCGGTATTGTCGGCTCGGCCAGGGATTCGGTTCTCTACAAGACGAAGATGGCGGGCGACATCAGCGCTACGACGCGCAGCGGCGATACCGTCGTCGGCGGCATCGTCGGCGAGCTGTCCGCAACCGATCGGGACCGGGCGTTCGATTTTGGCCTGATGACCCCATTGTATCCGGGGCTGTATCAGGCGGAAATGAAGGGCGGCTCGCAAACGGCAGGCAGCTTGAACTTCCAAGGCAAGCTGTATGCCGGCGGCATCGTCGGCAAGAACAGCAATGCTTCCATTTATTACGCGGACTCGCAAACCGATCTGTCCGTGAACGGCGGCGATACGATCCTGGCAGGCGGTCTTGCCGGTTATAGCGACGGCGTTATCGCAGCCTCGAAGACGAACAGCGGCGTTCGGGTGGCGAACGGTACGGCGTACGAAGCAGGCGGCGCGGTAGGTCAAGCCGCAGGCGGCGGAATCTACTATACGCAAGTGCTGTCTTCCGGCGGCAAGCAGCTGGTCGTCACGAGCGCGATCTCTGCGGTAGGCGAAACGCCATATACCCATGCCGGCGGTCTGGTCGGAAAAGCATCGGGCACTTCGATTCAGAACGCGTCGACGGACATGCCGGTGACGTTGACGGAAGCCAACTCGTTTAACACGCCGATGGTCGGCGGATTCGCGGGACAGCTCACGGGTACTGGTCCCGATACAGCGCTTGTCCGCGACGTTTGGGCCAAGGGCGCAGTCACCGTTACAGCGAAGTCGGCTTCTTATGCGGGCGGCTTGTCCGGCTCGGTGGATCATTATCGTATCGAGCACGCATACGCCTCCGGTAACGTTCAGCAGAGCGGTCTGGACCTTCGCACTGGCGGTCTGGCGGGATCGGTTGAAGCATCCGGATCGATTATCGATTCCTATGCATTGCAGCAGAAGCTGACTGCTTCGTCCGCTAAGGCGGTTACCCGCGCGCATACCGGCGGCATCGCCGGCGCAAACGCTGGTACGCTGGAGGGTGTCTCCGCCGATATTAAGGAAGTGAGCGCACCGGCTACCGGCAGCGGCATTTACACCGGTTCTATTATCGGTAATCTCCTGACGGGAGGCACGCTCTCCGGCGCCGTTTATACAGGCCAACTCGACGCAGTCGGACACGGCGGCACTTCGGGACAAGCGACGAAGGCGGAGACGATCAATGTCTACGCCAAGGGCGAATGGACCATTGACGTCGATACCCTGTTCCTGAACGAACCGGATGCAGGCAACGTAGAGATCGCTACAGCTCCGCGTCTTCAAGGAACGGTATTGCTGAAAAACTCGACCGGCGCAGCTTACTATAAGCTATTTAATCGGTCGGCAAACGAAGCGCCGAATCTGCCGAAGCTGACGCTGACGGCAGATCTGAACCTCGAAGGCATCCGTTTTGTGCCTTACGAGACGTTCACCGGCACGTTCGAAGGCGGTCGGCACAAGCTGACTGCGCTTCAGCCCGCCAGCAGCGGGTCGGCCAGCTTTGCATCGACGAATGGCGGAGAGATCGTTGGCGTCGTCTTCGATCGGCCGATTGTCTCATCGACCGTTGACGCAGCGGTCGTTGCCGGCGTCAACGACACCGGCGCGGTCATTCGTGGCGTTGCCGTACGCGACGCTGCAGTGACAGCCGCGAATCGTGCCGGGGGCATCGCTTCGGTTAACCGCGGCTTAATCGAGAATTCTTACAGCTCGGGCGCGATTCAGAGCACATCACCGGAAGGCCGCGCTATCGCAGGCGGCATCGCTGCCGTCAATACGGCGGATGGCCGGGTACTGAAGTCGTTCTCAATGGCGGATGTCTCGGTTGAAGCCAAAGAAGCTTTGTCGGGCGGCATCGCCGGCAACAGCGCAGGGACTATCGAGGACGGTTACTCCGCAGGTCGGATCGTGGCCAAGGGGAATGTGCAAGCCTGGTCCGGCGGCATCGTCGGTTTGGCCGAAGGCGGTTCGATCCTGCGCACGCTGAATTCCGGCGAAGTCGGGGCTGGCATCGGCGGCACGATTTTGCCGGGGCAATCGTTCTTTGGCGGCATCGCAGGTCAGATCGTCGATGGCACTTCGGTATCCGGATCGCGATACAACGCTCAAGCGCTTAAGCGCAATACGCCTTATTTCGAAGCATCCGGTCAGGCGGCTGCGGGCAATGCCTCCGGCGCGCTCGGCATGTCGGCAGCAAGCCTGACGGACGGCAAGCTTCCGGAAGGCTTCGATGCAAACGTATGGGCGGTTCAAGAAGGATTCTATCCAATTCTCGCTGACTGGAGTCAGACAAACGATGGCTTGTTGGCATCGGCTGCCGTGATTCCGAGCGCGCAGGACACGTTGAACAAGCTTTCTAGCAAGTTCGGTTTGTCCCAGGCCGAGACGAATGCCCTGACCTGGACTTCCTTCGCGCCTCCTGCGGCTTTGAGCCTGAGTCAAGATGAGGGACAACTGAAAGGTAGTGTGCCGCAAGGCCAAAAGGTAAAGCTGAAGGTGACTTTTGGCGACGCATCGCGCTATATCATTGTCGGTCCGTCGGACTTCAAGTTCGCGGAAAAAGCAAACGTGCCGCAACCTCAATCGGACAGCCGCTCGTTTAACGGATCGACACAGGTCATTTTCCGCGTGATTGATTCAAGCGAGAAAATTTATTACACGCTGGATGGTTCGACGCCGAATCCGTTCACGTCGACCTTGTACCCAGGTTCCGTGCTGCTGACGAGTACCACGACGCTGAAAGCGATCGCTGTAGCCGATGGCAAAGAAGACAGCGATATATTCAGCGATCGCTGGATCGCTCAGGCTGCGCCTTCCAGCGGCGGCGGTGGCGGCGGATCCACGCCAGTAACGCCGACCGAGCCCGTAACGGCATCCATCGGCAGCAAGACGCAGGATACGACGGGCACCGCTCCTGTCGTTGTCGCGAAGAACAGCAAGCTGGAACTGAACGCGCCGACCGGACAAGTGATCTACTACACGACGGACGGCACGGAACCGACGACGAACAGTCTGCGTTACACGGGGCCGATCGTGCTTCGCTCCAGCATGACGATCAAGTTCATGACCGACAAGGACAACAAAGTCGTCTCCATCGATTACAAGGTGGAAAATGCAAGCTACAGCCTGAAAGAAGACGCTAAAGACGTTAACTACATGAAGGCTTATGCCGATGATACGTTTAAGCCGAGCCAGGCGATTACGCGTTACGAGCTTGTCGACGCGCTGTCACCGCTGCTCGACAAAGAGCAAGTCAGCGTCGCCAACCTGTTCGACGACGTCAAATCGGATGCCGCAGATACGGTTGCCTTCTTTAACGCAGCCGGCATTATCGAAGGTTATCCGAGCGGCGGATTCGCAGGAGACCGGGGACTGACCAGAGCGGAGTTCGCTGCGGTTCTGACACGCGTGCTTCATCTGGATCCGGCAACCGGCGGCGCCGTCAAGCAGAGCGACGTGAAGGGTCACTGGGCCGAGAATTACATCGGCGCCTTGACCACGGCAGGCTATATCAAGGGCTTCCCGGATGGCACCTTCCGTCCGGAGAGCAAGATTACGCGGGCTGAAGCGGTTGTGCTGATTAACCGGATCATCGGAATCAACACGGAAGCATTGCCTGTCCGATTCAAGGATCTTCCTGCTACACACTGGGCTTATCGAGACATCATGTCTGTCGTGCAATAACGGTCGTAGTATGGCGGGGCCTAAGCCCCGCCATTTTTACACCTTGCATAGGAGGAACTAGATTGAGAGCACAAATAAGGTTTACCGGTATGGTGCTTGCGCTCTTGGCAACCTTGATCTTAAGCGTAGGTACGGGGAGCGCGGCCAAGACGGATAGCATCGACGCCGTACAGAGCTACGAAATGGCCATCACTGCGACGTTGTATTTGCGGGTGTTGGACAGCGAGGGTACGCTTCAAGCGACGGGCTCTGGCGCGATCGTCTCGGCCGGAGGCTCTGCGCTTACCGCCTATCATGTCGTAAAGGGCGCTGCCCGCGTTGAAGCGCAGCTGAGCGACGGACGGGTGCTTAGCCCGGTCAAAGTGGTAAGCTACGATGAGTTGACGGATGCTGCAGTACTTGAGCTGCCCGATCCAAAGACAGCCAAGCTGACTAGCGGCGCATATCCGTATCTGACTATACGGTCTGAGGCGCTGAAGTTTGGCGAGACGGTCTATGCGATCGGATATCCGCTGAAGAACACGCCAATTATTACGCAAGGCATCGTCAACAATCCCAAGGCGAAAATTAACGGCCGGGATCGCGTCCTGACCTCCTCGCAGATCGTCAGCGGGATGTCCGGCGGTCCTGTACTCGATGATGCGGGTCGTCTGGCAGGTACCATATCCGGCTCGCTTCGCACGATGGACAATATTCATCTCGTTATCGATACGAATGACATTCGCAAGATTTTGCCGGGCAAGCTGAAGTAATTCCTTTTATCTTCCCGTAGCGGGCCAAAAATGTCCTCCTGCGGGAGGATTTTTTTATTTATAAGCCATCATGGGAGTAAAAATTAGCAATTTGTTCAGTAGATGTTCAGAACGATCGTTGATAATAGTAAAAAAGGCTGGAGTTCAAAGGAAAGCAAAGGTACAAGGGAGGATTTTTGGAAAATTTTCTTTGATTTTTCAACATATAATTTTAAGAAGGAAGGGATTCATTCTCTATGTTAGCGAACCACGCAAATAAATCGAAATGGATGAATAGACTTTTTTTGAACCTGTTAATTCTTGCTCTGCTCGGATCCTCGATTTCATTGTCGCCTACAAAAGCAAGTGCAGCTTCCGAGCCGCTGCTGGTGCCTTTAACGAACAGCGATTACCTCGATTTTACATCGAATTCATCGGCGAATAATCCTTCTAAGGAATCGGGGACTTCGGGCAATGCGGTAGGCAACGTTTATCGTTATAAAAATGTTCTGACCAAAAACAACGTTACGGTCGACGCGCTGGTCAAAATCGTCAGCAAGGATACGACGGCCACCCTGAACTTGTTGGACGACGACCCGTCCGGAAAATCCGCTGATATCCTCCGACGGTTTAATCCAACGATATCTACAAGCGGGGGAGCCGGCGGAATCCTGTTTCAGATCAGCTTTGTAAGAACCGGGACGAGCGATCCTGTTTATCTGAAAGGCTTCAATCTGACAGCGATCGATCTGGACGGCAACAATTCCTACCAGGAATATGCCGAAGTCGGGGGATTTTCGAGCTATGAAGTCGGCAATAAAAATTCGAGCACTACAGACTACAGAACGAGTTTGACCATTTATGATGCAAACTCGCCTGTCAGTGATCGTCCGAGCGGCGGCCGCACACGATTTAAGGGAGTCCTCAAGTCGCTTCAGGACGTGAGCTTCGACAATACGGCTTCGTTTATTGCCCATTACGATGCGCCTGTTCAGACAATTAGCGTGTTAATTGGCAATACGGGCTCTCTTAATAATGGCACTGGAATAGGGAGACAATTCTCGCTTAATTTTGGTGCGCCTGGCGGTATATTCGATGACCCGGCAACCTATAGTAACGCAGATTCTCCTACAATTAACGTGGAGGTCCAGGACGGCACGGATGGGAAGCTGTCGGTTGCTGAGCTTCCGAATGTCGTTCTATCGGGCACAACCACAAAGGCTTCAACCGGTGACATAGTCACGATTACGGTCGAAGATTCCGCAGGAAAGATTCTTACTTTTACCACAAATGTTGTGAGCGGAGGCGGCTACACCAAGAACGTCGATTTATCTTCATTGGCGATGGGTGCCGTCAAGGTGACAGCCAGCGTGGTTAATGCAAATGGCAATCCTTCCACGCCGGCAACGGACACCTCGGAGATTACAAACACGGCGCCGGTAGCGACAAATGTCGAGATATCGGGCGACAAGGAAGTCGGTCAACAGCTGACGGGCGACTATCACTACGACGACGCGGACGGTAACTTGGAGGGCACGTCGACGTTTAAGTGGTACGTCGGCAGCAATGCCGACGGCACGGGTAAGACTTTGGTGAACGGCGCAACCGGCAGCACGTACACGCCAGTCGCTGGCGACGTAGGCAAGTACGTATTCTTCGAAGTGACGCCGGTCGCAACGGCAGGCGTAATCACCGGTTCGCCGGTCGTAAGCACAGGCTATGGCCCGATCGCACCTGCGAACACGGCGCCAGTAGCAACGAATGTGGCCATCACGGGCGACAAGGAAGCCGGCGAAACGCTGACTGGCGGCTATACGTACGGTGACGCAGACGACGACACGCAAGGAACTTCGACGTTCAAGTGGTACGTCGGCACCCAAGCTGACGGCAGCGGCAAGACCGTAGTCGCCGACGCGACGAGCAAGACGTATACGCCGGTCGCAAGTGACGTAGGCAAGTACGTATTCTTCGAAGTCACGCCGGTCGCAACGTCAGGCGTGCTTACTGGTTCGCCGGTCGTAAGCACGGGCTACGGCGTAATTAAGCCGGCGAACACGGCGCCGGTAGCAACAAACGTGGCCATCACGGGCGACAAGGAAGTTGGCAAAACGCTGACTGGCGGCTATACGTACGGTGATGCAGACGACGACACGCAAGGAACTTCGACGTTCAAGTGGTACGTCGGCACCCAAGCTGACGGCAGCGGCAAGACCTTAGTCGCCGATGCGACGAGCAAGACGTATACGCCGGTCGCAAGTGACGTAGGCAAGTACGTATTCTTCGAAGTCACGCCGGTCGCAATGTCAGGCGTGCTTACTGGTTCGCCGGTCGTAAGCACGGGTTACGGCGTAATTAAGCCGGCGAACACGGCGCCGGTAGCGACGAACGTGGCCATCACAGGCGACAAGGAAGTCGGCAAAACGCTGACTGGCGGCTATACGTACGGTGACGCAGACGACGACACGCAAGGAACTTCGACGTTCAAGTGGTACGTCGGCACCCAAGCTGACGGCAGCGACAAGACGGTCGTAACCGGCGCGACGAGCAAGACGTATACGCCGGTCGCAGGGGATGCGGGCAAATACCTCTTCTTCGAAGTCACGCCAGTGGCGGAAGACGGCGTCCTTACCGGCTTGCCGGTCGTGAGCACGGGCTACGGTGTAATTAAGCCTGCGAACACGGCGCCGGTGGCGACGAACGTGGCCATCACGGGCGACAAGGAAGTCGGCAAAACGCTGACGGGCGGCTACACGTACGGTGATGCAGACGACGACACGCAAGGAACTTCGACGTTCAAGTGGTATGTCGGCAACCAAGCTGACGGCAGCGGCAAGACCGTAGTCGCCGACGCGACGAGCAAGACGTACACGCCGGTCGCAGGGGATGCGGGCAAGTATCTCTTCTTCGAGGTCACGCCAGTCGCGGAAGACGGCGTACTGACAGGCTTGCCGGTCGTGAGCACAGGTTACGGCTTAATTAAGCCGGCGAACACGGCGCCGGTAGCGACGAACGTGGCCATCACGGGCGACAAGGAAGTCGGCAAAACGCTGACGGGCGGCTACACGTACGGTGACGCAGACGACGACACGCAAGGAACTTCGACGTTCAAGTGGTACGTCGGCACGCAAGCTGACGGCAGCGACAAGACGGTCGTAACCGGCGCGACGAGCAAGACGTATACGCCGGTCGCAGGGGATGCGGGCAAATACCTCTTCTTCGAAGTCACGCCAGTGGCGGAAGACGGCGTCCTTACCGGCTTGCCGGTCGTGAGCACGGGCTACGGTGTAATTAAGCCTGCGAACACGGCGCCGGTGGCGACGAACGTGGCCATCACGGGCGACAAGGAAGTCGGCAAAACGCTGACGGGCGGCTACACGTACGGTGATGCAGACGACGACACGCAAGGAACTTCGACGTTCAAGTGGTACGTCGGCAGCCAAGCTGACGGCAGCGGCAAGACCGTAGTCGCCGACGCGACGAGCAAGACGTACACGCCGGTCGCAGGCGATGTGGGCAAGTATCTCTTCTTCGAAGTCACGCCAGTCGCGGAAGACGGCGTCCTTACCGGCTTGCCGGTCGTGAGCACGGGCTATGGCGTTATCAAGCCGGCGAACACGGCACCAGTAGCGACGAACGTGGCCATCACGGGCGACAAGGAAGTCGGCAAAACGCTGACGGGCGGCTACACGTACGGTGACGCAGACGACGACACGCAAGGAACTTCGACGTTCAAGTGGTACGTCGGCACCCAAGCTGACGGCAGCGACAAGACGGTCGTAACCGGCGCGACGAGCAAGACGTATACGCCGGTCGCAGGCGATGTGGGCAAGTATCTCTTCTTCGAGGTCACGCCAGTCGCGGAAGACGGCGTAATCATGGGCTTACCGGTCGTAAGCACTGGCTACGGCCCAATCGTGTCTGCAAACGTCGCGCCTGTCGCGCACGACGGCTCGAAGTCCACGTATCCGAATACGGCGGTAAACGGCACGCTCTCCGCCACGGATGCCGATACGAACGACACGGTGACCTACTCATTGGATACGGACGCCGCTCAAGGCACGGTCACGGTGAATCCGGACGGCAGCTACACATACACGCCGGCTGCCGGTTATGTGGGCACAGATACCTTCACCTTCAAGGCAACCGACGGCAAGGCATACTCCAACGTGGCTACGGTGACGATCACGATCACGAACCGCAAGCCGACCGCATTCGCGCAAGATGTTGTCATTAGCGTGAACGGCGCGGTATACGACGGCATGTTGCAGGGCAGCGATCCCGATTCTGGAGACACTTTGATATTTGCCAAGGAGAGCGGTCCATCGCACGGCAATGTGGAAGTAAACGAGGACGGTACCTACACCTACAAGCCGACCCCGGGTTACGGCGGCGAAGACAGCTTCACCTTTACGGTCACCGACAACCATGGCGCCAAGTCCGCGCCAGCCAAGGTAACGATCGCGATCGCGGAGCCAGGCACGTATGTCATCCGTCTTGTAGCGGATCCGGACACGCTCATCGGCGACGGCGTCTCTACGTCGCAACTGACGGCGACCCTGCTGGATAGCGAGGCGCAGCCAGTCGCGGGCGTCAAGGTCAAATTCAGCGCGCCGTCCGGCACCTTCCCTGATGGGGACGAAGCCGTGACGAATATATTCGGTCAGGCGGTCATCCCGTACAAGACGTCTAAAATCGCGAGCACAACCGCCCAGGTCATTCCGGTGACGGCGGAGGTGTACGATACCGTTAGAGGCATCTACAGCAAGAAGCAGCTCAACGTAACATTCCAGCCCGCTGCGATCCGCGGCGTCGTGGCTTCGACGGTAAACGGCCAGCGCGTCGTCGAAAAAGGCGTTACGGTACGCATCACGAACGAGGCAATCGGCTTCTCCGCCGAGACCACGACGGACGAGCTGGGGCAATATGCAATTCCGGTTCCCGAGGGTGATCTCGACTACAACATCGAGATCATCAAGCCGGTCACCGTCGGCGGAGAGACCAAGCAGGTATCGTTTAAGCAGACGGCGAAGGTCGGCCAAATTACGGGCAGCGGCGAAGAATACTTCGACTCCGAAAAGGTTGCGACGGGTATTATCGTTCTGGCGAAGCCCGACGGCTCGCAGAAGCTGCTCAACGACCAGGATTCGGCCGACCGCGATATGGCGGCGCAAATTAAGGTCAAGATCAAGGACCCGGACACCGGCGCGTTCGTCACGGTGAATGGACAAGACGCATTCGCGCTCGATCCGAGCGGCGTGTTCAGCATCCCGGGCCTGGTCAAAGGCAAGAAATACGGCCTGGCGATCGTGTACAGCCTACCCGACGCCCAGGGCGGCGGTGCGGCCAAGGAAATCATCATGAACGCGATCGACAACGACGGCACGCTGCCGAAGTTCGAGCTGTCGGCGGACGGCGAGCTCAACATTCTCGACGAACTGATCGACCCCTATGGCGACATCACGGATAAAGTGGCAGGTACGGCTGTCGACGGCGCGCACGTCGTCCTCTACTATGCGGATACGCCGCGCAACAGGGCTGCGGGCATTACGCCTGGCACCGAAGTCGTGCTGCCTGCGATCGTAGGCTTCGCGCCCAACGACAACGCCAATCCGCAGACGAGCAAGGGCGGCGGCAAATACGCCTACATGGTTTATCCGACGACCGATTACTACCTGGTTGTGACGGCTGCAGGATATGAGACGTACGTCAGCCCGACGATTCCTGTCGAGTTCGCGATCGTACGTCACGACGTTCCGCTGACGCCTCAGTCCGGATCGCCGACCCCGGTCGTTCCGTCGACGCCGGCCGATCCGGAGCCTGCGGGCAAGCCGGATCTGACCGTCAATGTTGCGATCGATCGCAGCACTTATGAGGAGAGCAGCACGGCGACCGTAACCGTCAAATACAAAAACAACGGCAATGCCGCTGCAAAGGACGCGCAAATCACGCTAACGATTCCCGAAGGCGCGGAAGTGCTGGACGCTGCCGGCGGTACGGTATCGAACGGCAAGATCGTCTGGAAGCCGGGCACGGTGGAGACGGCTGCAGGCGGACAGTTCCTCGCTAAGCTGAAGTGGCCGCAGATCGACGCGGCTGAACGGATGGCCGAGGTAGATGCCCAGGCATCGGCCGCGAATTTTACGCCCGAAGGCGCAGCCAACGCTGAGTCGTCGGCCAAGCTGCTTATTTTCTCCAACCGCTATGGCAACGTTTCGCATATCCGTTACATTCTCGGCTATCCGGACAAAAAGTTCCTTCCGAACCGGACGTTGACCCGGGCGGAGCTGGCCGCGATCATCGCGCGTCTGATCGACGGCGGCAGCACGACGCTTAAGGCGCAGTACAGCGACGTCCGCGAAGGGCACTGGGCGAGCGGTTACATCCGCATCGCGTCGGATAACGGCATCTTTACGGGCTATACGGACGGCAGCTTCCACCCGGACAGCCCCGTCACCCGCGAAGAACTCGCAGCGGTCATGGTCCGCTATCTGAAATTGAAGGTCGCGCAGCCGCTCGATCCGAAATTTGCGGACGCTGAGGGCCGCTGGTCGTCGGCCGCCATCGAAGCGCTGTTCCGCAACGCGCTCACGACGGGCTACGAGGACGGCACCTTCAAGCCGGGCGCTCCGATCGTCCGCCAGGAGGCGGTCACGATGATCAACAGGCTGCTGTATCGGGGTCCGCTGGGCGGCGTCGCGGCTTCCTTCCCGGATGTGCCGACGTCGAGCTGGGCGTTCGGCCAGGTCGAAGAGGCCACGAGATCGCACGAATCCACGCGAGCTGCAGATGGCAGCGAGATTTATGTGAAGAGCATCGACGATAACGTTCATTAAGCCATTTTTGGCGAAAAAGGCTCGTTCACCAGGTCTCCCCGGAGACCGTGACGGGCCTTTTTCCTTTTTTCGCCGACATATTCAATGATTCACGTGCGGAAGGTGGGGGGTAATAACTGGAAAACGAGGACTGGTCGCTGTGCCCGTCTGTGGGCGAGCGCATAAGAAATTGGGAGGGGTTAAATACTACTCCCATGGTAAAAGATCAATCCTTATCCCTGAGCTACCGCGTTCGTCATACATGCCGTATGCCGTACCTGATGCGGCTTCGGGCCATGGTCCAAAACATCCAAGGAAAGTGGGGCATCTCGAAACCATGAAAGCAACCGGAATAGTACGCCGCATCGACGATCTGGGCCGGGTAGTCATCCCGAAGGAAATCCGCAGGACGCTCCGCATCCGTGAAGGCGATCCGCTCGAGATTTTCGTGGACCGCGACGGGGAAGTCATTCTTAAAAAGTATTCGCCGATCGGCGAGCTGGGCGATTTCGCCAAGGAGTACGCCGAGTCGCTCGCCGAGAGCACGGGTCATATTTGTCTGATCTCCGACAGGGATGCCGTCATCGCCGTGGCTGGCGCATCCAAGAAGGAATATTTGGACAAGGCCATCGGCCAGACGCTTGAGACTTGCATGGAGAGCCGCAAAATCACGCTCGAAGCAAGCGGCGGGCAATTCGACCTGCTGCGCGACAACAGCGAGAGCTTGAGTGCATTCGTAGCCGCGCCGATCGTGGCGGGGGGCGACCCGATTGGGACGGTCGTGCTGCTTAGCCGCGAAGACGGCATGAAGATGGGCGAGATGGAGAGCAAGATGGTCGAGACGGCAGCCGGATTCCTGGCCAAGCAGATGGAGCAATAACAGCAGGCGGCCGCGACTTTTACTCGCGAACCTTGTTCCAGATACAAATCAAGCTTCGCGAACGGAGAGATCCGGAACCGGAAGCTTTTTTTGTTTTTCTATTTTAAATTAATCGTTGCAAAGGCTTACATCTAGAATTATAATGACTACACGAGCTTCCGAAACGTTTTGGAAAAGGAGTGGATACGTTGACGACAATCAAAGACCTGGCCAAGGCCGCCGGCGTATCCATTACGACCATCTCCCGGGCGCTCAACGGTTACAGCGACGTGAACGAGAAGACACGCAAACGCATACAGACGCTCGCCGATCAGATGGGCTACCGACCGAATGCCGTTGCGAGGAGCCTGGTTACCAAGAAGACGCGCACCATCGGCGTGATCCTGTCAGAGATCAATCGCGAAGGGGCCAAGGACTCGCTTGCCTTCGAGACGCTGTGCGGCATTAATGACCGCGCTGTCGAGCTGGATTACGACATTCTGCTTTTCAGCACCAACCCCAAGAAGCAGCTGTCCAAGTCCTATGCCGATCTGTGCAAGGAACGCAATGTCGACGGCGCTATTCTGTCGGGCCTACGGCTGCACGATCCGTACCTCGAGGAGGTCGTGCACAAGACGAACTTCCCGTGCGTGCTCATCGATATTCCAGCCGAGAGCCGCAACGTCGGGCATGTCACGACGGACAATGTACGCGGCGCCGCCGCGGCTGTGAATCACCTGATCGGGCTCGGCCACCGCCGGATCGCAATGATTAACGGCCACGACGAAGCGGCCGTCAGCCAGGACCGGCTGGAGGGATACCGGCTGGCACTTGCGGCTGCAGGCATTCCTTTCGACCCCAAGCTGATCTACAACGGGGGCTTCAAGGAAGAAGGCGGGTTCGAGGCCATGTACGGCATTTTGTACCAGCATCCCGATGCGACCGCCGTTTTCTCGGCAAGTGACCTGATGGTGCTCGGCGCACTGCGGGCGCTGGAGCGGCTCGGACACCGGGCGCCGGAGCGCATGTCGATCGTCGGCTACGACGATATCGCCATCGCCGCGCACTGCTCGCCGCCGCTCACCACGATTCGCCAGGACCGCTACGCAATGGGCTACCAAGCCGCGCAGCTTTTGGTAGATATGCTGGAGAACCGGGACATCGGCCGCAAGATCACGCTTCAATCCGAATTGATCGTCCGTCAGAGCACCGCGCCTTTTTCCGGGTAATCGCTTGGCTCCACGCCATGATGACTGAGAGGCGTTTTTGTTTCCTTAAAAACCGAAACGTTTTGGAAATCCTTGGCGGCGTAATGAAAGCGGTTTAATAAATCTCAACCGACAACCGCTCGCCGCCGACCAATCGCAAGAAGGAGAAATGCCGCATGGACTACCGGGTGATTAAAGACAACGACCTTTTCCTTCTGACCGACCTGTCCGGCGACGTCGTTCCGCCGCCTGCCGACGCAGGCGAGGGGCAGCAAGCAGGCTACGGGCTGTACCGCAGCGATACCCGGTTCCTGAGCCGGATGGAGCTGCTGATCAACGGCCGCAAGCCGATTGTCCTGTCCTCCGAAGCGGACCAGAACTATCTGTCCGAGACCGTGCTGACGAATCCGCATATGGAGGAGGACGGCAAACTGATCCTCTGGCGGGAGTCCGTGGAGCTGCGCAGAACGCGGTTCATCTACGGCGACGTGCTGTACGACAAGCTGACGATGACCAACTTCAGTCCTGCGCAGCTATCCTTCGACATCTCGCTGCGGTTCGAAGCTGATTTTACGGATATGTTTGTGGTTAGAGGGTTCATGGGGGGCAAACTAGGCACGGCTGAACAGCTTGAAGCATCGGCGGGCGCGCTGCGCTTCGGCTATGCGGGCGCGGACGGCATCCGGCGCGCGCTGCGGATTCGCTGGGATGATCCGGAAGCCGTCGCAGGCGTCGACGGCACGGTCCGCTTGGCAGTCTCCCTGGCGCCAGGCGCCTCCCGGTCGCTCGAGCTGCTGCTTATTCCTTCGATCGGGGATGCCGAGCCCGAAGCCGCAGCGCCGAGAGCGGAAGCGCTGGCGCGGCTGGAGGCGGACTACGCCGAGTGGGTGTCGACGTCCGCGACCCTTGAAACGGACGATCCGCAGCTTGACGCCCTGTATGCGAGAGGCTTGCTGGACTTGCGCGTGCTGCTGAACGATGAAGGTCTCGGGCGCTTCCCCGTCGCGGGACTTCCCTGGTACGCGGTGCTCTTCGGCCGCGACAGCCTGATCACCGCGCTGCAGATGCTGCCGGTAAGGCCGGAGGTCGCGCTCGCCACGCTCCGCACGATGGCGCGGTATCAAGGCGAGCGCGACGACGCCTGGCGCGACGAGCAGCCCGGCAAGATCATGCACGAGATGCGCCGCGGGGAGCTGGCGAACACGAACCAGGTGCCGTTCACGCCTTACTACGGCACGGTCGACGCCACGCCGCTCTTCCTGGTCCTGCTGGCCGAGTACGTCAAGTGGACCAACGATCTGTCCGCCCTGCGCGAACTGCTGCCGAACGCAGAAGCCGCACTCGGCTGGATCGACCGCAACGCAGCTGCATCGGGCGGCTTCGTCACCTATCACAGCGAGTCGGCCAAGGGCATCGCGAACCAGGGCTGGAAGGATTCTGCCGATTCCGTCGTCCATCGGGACGGCGAGTATGCGAGGACGCCGATCGCGCTGGTCGAGGTACAAGGCTACGTTTACCAGGCGAAGAGGCTGCTGTCCGAGCAGCTTCCCCGCTTGCCGGAGGAGCCGGGCCGCGACTGGCGCGGCATGGCCGCACGGCTCGCCGAAGAGGCGGAGACGCTGCGGGAGCGATTCGAAGCGGCGTTCTGGATGGAGGAGGAAGGCTACTACGCCATCGCGCTGGACCGCGACGGCCGCCAGGTCCGGTCGGTCACCTCCAATCCGGGACACGTGCTGGCCTCCGGGCTGTTCGCGCCGGAGCGGGCGGCTGCCGTAGCGAAGCGGCTGACGGCGCCGGATCTGTTCGGCGGCTACGGCATCCGCACGATGGCCGAGGGCCAGACGGGCTACAACCCGATGAGCTACCACGACGGCAGCGTCTGGCCCCACGACAACTCGATGTGTCTGATGGGACTCGCTGCCGGCGGCTTCCCGGAGCAAAGCGGCATTGTCATCGATGGTTTGCTGGCCGCCGCCACGCACTTCGAGAACGCCCGGTTGCCCGAGCTATATTGCGGCTACGCGAAGGAGCGCGGCCGACCGGTCCGTTATCCGGTCGCCTGCTCGCCGCAAGCTTGGGCGGCCGGCACGCCGCTCGTCATGCTCACGGCCATGCTCGGCCTTGCCATCGACGGCCCGAGCGGCACCGTTCGGCTCGCGCCCGCGCTGCCACCGGGCATGAACCGGCTCCGGGCACGGCGCATCAAGCTCGGCGCCGGCACGCTGGACGTCGACGTGCGGCGGGATCGCGAGGGCGGCTACGAAGTCGACGTCGTCGGCAACTCGAGCGGCTTCGCCGTTCAAGTCGACGATCGGCGGACAGCCGGCGTCAACGCTTGACCGGCGCAAACGCCTAGCATCGGTTTTAGAGGCTCCGCCGTGCGCCAGACGCGGCGGCGGAATCCCTTAAACATATTTTCACACCTAACCAAAGGAGTGTTCGTGCATGAGACAAAGGGGAACGGCATTACTTGCACTCGGTTTGGCTTCTGCGATGGCGGTGACGGCATGCGGGGGAAACAACAACAATAACGCGTCCTCGTCATCGGCTGCGGCCACGAATGACGCGACGCAATCCGCAAGCGCTTCCACGTCGGCGAGTCCTTCGGCGTCCGCCGAAGCCAAGAACGTCACGCTTCGCGTCGGCACTTGGGACGGCGGAGACGGCCTGAAGCAGCAGCAGCAAATCGCGGACAACTACACCAAAGAGCACCCGAACGTAAAGATCAACATCGAGTCCGTGCCGGATCAGTACGGCACCAAGCTGCTTACGCAGGTGGCCGCGGGCCAAGCGCCGGACATTTTCCAGATCGGCGACGGCGACGTCAAGATGTTCATGCAAAAGGGGGCGCTCGAGGATCTGACGCCTTATATCCAGGGCGCCTCCGGCATCGACCTGAACGACTACTATACGAGCGTTCTGGACGTCGGCAAGCTGGACGACAAATACTATACGCTTCCGAAGGACTACTCCGACATCGCGGTTTACTACAATAAGAAGCTGTTCGACGACGCGGGCGTCGCTTATCCGCAGACGGGCTGGACGTGGGATCAGTTCTACGAAACGGCCAAGAAGCTGACGGTGCAAAAGGGCGGCAAGACGACGCAGTGGGGCGTCAGCCTCCCGGGCGGCTGGCTGCGCGCGATCCTGCCGCTCATCAACAGCTACGGCGGCAGCGTCATCAGCCCGGACGGCGAATCATTCGAAGGCTACATGAACAGCGACGGTACCGTCAAGGCGCTCGAACTTTACCAAGACATGTATCTCAAGGACAAGATCAGTCCGTCCAATGCGGATTCCGCAGCTCTCCAAGGCGTCGATCTGTTCGCGGCAGGCAAGGTCGCCATGTCCATGACGGGCCGCTGGCCGGTTGCCGACTACCAGAAGAACCCGGACCTGAGCTTCGGCGTCGCCCAGATGCCGGTCGGTCCGAGCGGTGCGGCCAACACGATCTGCTACTCCGGCTACGGTCTCTACTCCAAGTCGGCCAATAAGGACGCAGCTTGGGATTATCTGAAGTACCTGACCGGCCCGCAAGGCCAGGAGGTCATGGCGCAGTACGCCTTCACGGCGGTCAAGTCCACGACGGAGAAGCTCGGTCAGGCAACGGATGAGCATCTGAAGCCGTTCCTCGACGATATCCCGAACATCAAGGAATTCCCGGAAAAGACGAGCGAATTCTTCGGCGCTTCCGGCGCCAAGGCGATGCAGACCGTGCTCGACAAGATGATGCTGGGCAAGCCGATCGACGTGAAAAAGGAGCTCGACGCCGCGGCCAAGCAAGCGACGACCGACCTCGCGGCGGCCAAAAATCAGTAAAAGAACGAATGAGTCACGGCAAGCAACACGGTCGGAACGGCGGCGGGGAGTCCACAGCTTTACTTCCCCGCCGGCTTCTCCGGCGTCTGGGCAAGAACGGTCGCGCGTTCCCGCACTCGCAACAACGACACGCGCACCGGCAACCGGATTCGATAGCTGTAAAAATGCACTTAATTCACCCTTGCGGCTCAAAAGCGGCCCCATTGCAAAGTGGCTCCATGAATTGCGGCCCTCGATTTGCGACCAGATTTAACTGCATTTTTGCAGCTATCCGCCGCCCTTGCGGCATTTTCAAAAAGAAAGAGGTGTTTGATCATGGAAAAGGCAGCGAACGCATCCGAATACACGCCCGTCAAGACCAAGCGCCGCCTGTCCAAAGCGGAGCGCAAGGAGGAACGTACTTTCTACCTGCTGACTGGGCCGTGGCTGATCGGGCTGCTCATCTTTTTCGCCGTACCGATGGTCGCCTCCCTCTGGATCAGCCTGAATCAATGGGATATGCTAACCCCGGCGAAGTTCGTCGGCTTCAAAAACTACAATACCGCGTTCAATCACGATCCGCTCTTCTGGCAGTCGCTCAAGGTGACCGCGTTGTACTCCGTTTTCTCCGTGCCGCTCGGCCTCATCGCGTCGCTGCTGCTGTCTCTGCTGCTCAATCAGGCGGTTCGGGGCATGCGGTTGTTCCGCACGATCTTCTACCTGCCGGCGGTCGTGAGCGGCGTATCCGTCATGGTGCTGTGGATGTGGATTTTCAATCCGCAGATCGGCCTGCTGAACACGATTCTCGGCTACTTCGGCATCGCGGGCCCGGGCTGGATCTTCGATCCGCATTGGGCGCTCCCCTCCATGGTCATTATGAGTCTCTGGTCGACGGTCGGCGGCAGCGTCATAATCTGGCTCGCCGGACTCAAGGGCATTCCGCCTTCGTTGTACGAAGCCGCGGAGCTGGACGGCGCCGGCGGCTGGCAGAAGTTCAAAAACGTCACGATCCCGATGCTGACCCCGACGATCTTTTTTAACCTCGTCATGGGCGTGATCGGCGCGATGCAGACGTTCGGCGAAGCCTATGTCATGACCAAGGGCGGACCGATGAACTCCACGCTGTTTTTCAATTTCTACCTGTTCGATCACGCGTTCCAAAACTTCAGAATGGGCTACGCCTCCGCGCTGGCCTGGGTGCTCTTCATCCTGATCCTGGCGCTCACGGCGCTCGTCGTCAAATCCTCGGCGGCTTGGGTCTACTACGAAGGGGAAAGGAACTGAGGCCACATGACCACTACGAACCGCGGCAGATTGCTGCTCAAAAATTCGCTGATTTACGTCCTGCTGGCGATCGGCTCCCTCGTCATGCTTGTTCCTTTCGCCTGGATGCTCTCGACCTCGCTCAAGGAATCGTACCAGGTATTCACGTGGCCGCCCAAGTGGATCCCGGATCCGGTCAAGTGGAGCAACTATAAGACCGCCTTCACAAGCTTGCCGTTCGGTCAATGGTTCAACAACACGATCATCATCACCGTTCTTTCCATCATCGGCGCCGTGGTCTCCTGCGTCATCGTGTCCTACGGCTTCGCCCGGTTCAAAGCGCGGGGCCGGTCGTTCCTGTTCATCCTGACGCTCGCGACCATGATGCTGCCGGACACCGTGACGATGATTCCGAAGTTCTACATGTTTACGAAGTTCGGCTGGATCAACACCTTCTATCCGCTCATCGTGCCGCTGTTCTTCGGCAAAGCCTACTTCGTCTTCCTGCTCAGGCAGTTCTTCATGTCCATCCCGGCAGATCTCGAGGAAGCGGCCAAGATCGACGGCGCCTCCACCTTCGGCATTCTATGGCGGGTCATCCTCCCGCTGACCGTGCCGGCGATCGTGACGATTACGATCTTCCAGTTCAACGACAGCTGGAAGGACTTCATGCAGCCGATCCTGTATCTGAGCAAACCGGAGCTGTACACGCTCACGCTCGGCATCAACTTCTTCAAGAGCCAGAACAACGTGCAGTGGAACTACCTGATGGCGGCCTCTATGGTGACCATGCTGCCTTCGCTGCTGTTTTATTTTATCGGTCAAAAGTACTTCGTCGAGAGCATTACGCTGACCGGCATGAAGGGGTGACGGACGGATGGCTGTAGCGGGTGGTGGTGGAAAAAGCGGAGCGTTTCGCTGGATGCTGGGTCTGGGCTGTCTGTCGGCGTCCGCGCTCGGCCTCGAAATGGCGCTCACCAACGTATTCGGCGTGCTGCTGCAGTATCACTACGTATCGCTTGTCGTGTCGCTGGCCGTCTTCGGCATCGGGGCAGGCAGCTATGCGGCGCGCAGGCAGTCGGAGTCGGCGGGGCGTGCAGCCGCCTCTTCGACCGCGGCCGCTGCAGGCGTTGCCGACGAATCGGGCGCCTCTAATGCGGCTTCCGGCCGATCCGCGGGTCTCGCGGCCCTCGAGCTCGGCTTATTCATCGCCTTGCTCAGCCTTTTCCTTGCCCAATTCCCTTACGTCGACCAGTTGGCGGTATACGCGCTGCTCGGCGCCATGCCGTTCGTTCTGTTCGGCTGGTGCATGGGACTCGCGCTGGCGAGCGGCGTCCGCACGCGCTCGCTCTACGCCGCCGACCTGCTGGGCGCCGGACTCGGCGTGGCCGCCGCCTACGGCTTGATTCAACTCTGGGGCGGACTGCAGGCGATGTTCGCGCTGTCCATTCCCGCCTTTGCCGCGGCCGTGCTGCTGCTTGCGCCGTCTCTTTCGCCATCCGTGGCCGGCCCGAAGCGTCGCGGCTGGCTGCGCTTCGCACCGCTGCTGCCGCTCGTGGCCGTCGTCGTCGGCCTGGCATCCGGCGCAGGCTGGTGGAACATCGATTACGCCGGCATGCGCGGCGCTGCGCCGGATAAGACAATCGTGAGCGCGCTCCGGCAGCCCGGCGCGACGCTGGAGCGGACCGAATGGGATGCGTTCGCCCGGGCGGACGTCGTCTCCGGCAGCGATCCCGCGCGCAAGACCGTGTTCATCGACGGCGGCGCGGGGAGCTATATGTACAAGTTCGACGGCGATCTCGCCTCGGTGGCGGGGCTTGCCAAAGACATCGAATTTTTGCCGTTCGCGGCGGGTCCGGCCGACAAGACGGCGATCGTCGGCGCCGGCGGCGGCCGGGATATTTTGTACGCGCTGCTCGCGGGCGCTAAGAATGTAACCGCCGTCGAACTTAGCGACGGCATCGTGCGCGCCATGCGCGAGGACGCCGCCTATAACGGCGGGCTGCTTGACCGCTCCGGCGTGAAGGCCGTCGTCGGCGACGGCCGCACGGTGCTCGAGCGGAGCGGCGAGCGCTACGATCTGATCGCGCTCGACCTTGTCTATTCGCAGGTCGGCGGCGTTAACGGGCATGCGCTGACGGAGAACTATGCGTTTACCCAGGAGGCGTTTCGCGCGTATCTGGAACGGTTGAACGAAGGCGGGCGCCTCATCGTGATCTCGCATCAGGGGATTGAGGGCGTGCGCGCCTTCTACACCGGGCTCGGGGCGCTGATGGACGTGACGGGAGCGAAGCCGGCGACGGCGGTGAAGCATGCCGCCCTGCTCATGGCCTCCGACCAATCGGCGGGACCAGGTCTCACCTTAACTGTGATCCAGCGCACCCCGCTCGCTTCTTCCCAGCTCGATACGCTGCGTGCTGGCGCGAATGCGCTCGCCCTGCAGACGCTGTTCCTGCCGGAGACCAACGAGCAGTTCCTGCAGCCTTTGATCGAAGGCAAGCAGTCGTTCGACGCGTTCGTCCGGGACAGCGATTTCAGCGTGTATCCGACGTCCGACGACAAGCCGTTTTTCTACAAGCTCACGCCGGGCATGCCGGGCTCGCTGAAGACTTGGCTAGGCGTCATCGCCGGCCTGACGGCGCTGTTCGCGGTCTGGGTGTGGTGGCGCGAAGTCGCGCCGCCGAAGCAGGCTTCAGGGCTGCACCGCGTCCGCACCGGTCCGGGCGGCAAGGCCTTGCTCGTCAGCCTGCTCGTAGGCGTGGGCTATATGTGCCTGCAGGCGGCTTTCATCCAGAAGGCGATGAAATACGCGGGCAGTCCGGCCGCCGCGACCGCCGTCGTGCTGCTGGCCATGCTGATCGGCGGCAGCTTCGGCAGCCGGCTCGCGGGACGCCGGCGGCTGTCCGAGACGGCGGGCGCCGGCGGCGCCGCGCTGCTGATCGCGCTGCTGGCCGCGGCCGAAGCGCTGTGGGGCGGCGGCCTGTACGGCCTGGCCCTGGGCGCGCGGCTGGCCGTGCTGGGTATTGCCGCCGCTGCGCTGGGGCTGCTCATGGGCGTCCCGCTGCCGCTCCGCATGGAAGCCGCGGAGCGCGGGCAGCGGGGCAGCTCGCCCTTGCTGTTCGCGGTGAACGGCATCGCGGGCGTATGGGGCTCCTGGCTCGGCGCAGCTCTCGCGCTGGCTGCGGGGCTGCGCTGGGCGCTCGGGGCGGCGATCGTTTGCTATGCGCTGGTAGTGGCGCTGTCGGCGCTTCGGCCGGGAAGTGGCAGTGCCGCAGACGCAAAATCGACGGGCAGTGCATAGAACGCTGCGCCGGCGAAGCGAGATGGGGCGCGCATAGGACGCGCCGACGGCATTGGAAAACCCGCTCGCTTGACCGCGTCGCTTCGCACTCTCTTCAATACTGGATGGTCGGTCACCTCACGGCAGCGGGATGACGATGAAAATAACGTCCCGTAAGCAGTTATTTCCCCCAAAATGCACGTTCACTAAAAAATAGATGCCGATAGGCTGTTATTTCGCCGGTTATAGGTCTTTTCCGCTGATTGTTCTGGAATAGCTGCCTTATAACACTAATCACCCCTAATAGTAGGGGCAGTCAAAATTAGTTGCCCATATGCAGCTACTTCTCCCGCGTACTCCCGGTGAGTTCAAGCAGTAGGGCTGCAGCCGACACGCTGGCCCGCTGGCCGCTAGGCTCATACATCTGCAATAGGTATAAGACAGTACGCGGCCACATACAAACTTAACGCAGCTCGGAAGGAGCGAATTGCCGATGGCCCAACAATGGGGGGACAACCCGCCGCAATTAGAGGCTGCCCTTCGCCTTGCCGGCATGACGGCGGGGCGGGAGACCAAAGAGACGGACGATATGGATCTGTTTGTCTGCGCGGGACACCGCAGCACGATGATCGGAGGCCAGGACGGCGGATTTCCGGACTTTGGCCACCACATTCCGGATGAAATGGGCGGTTTGTGGTCGCATCCGATCAAGCTCATGGACGGCTTTTGGCTTCATCTGGCCGAGACTGCGGATCCTGCCGGCGGCGCATGGCTAGAGAAGGCGGACGCGTTTCGCAACTACGCTTACTTCAATGAGCACGACTACGCAATGCCGGATCTCGGCCTGGAAGCCGCTCGCAGCCAGTTCTGTCCGGACGAGCATCCGGGATTCGTCGTCGAATATCGCCTACGCGATACGAGCGGCCGCGATCGCGAGCTGACGGTCGTTTTCCAGGGCCGGACGGAGCTTCGCCCGGTATGGTTCTCGGAGGAAGCCGGCATTGAGGATGCGCCGGACGAAGCGCGAGCGGACGAAGAACTGGGCGCAATCGTCGCGAAAGACCGGGACCATTCCTGGTTCGTCGTTTTCGGCAGCGACGCGCCGGGGTGCGAGCCGCACGTCGACATCGAGTCGACGCTGCCTTCCCGCACGCGAACGGCGGGCAAGGGCGCGACGGGAAGCCTGCGCATGCAGATCGCGTTGCCGGCCAACGGTACGGCCGAGCTGAGATTTTTCATCGCAGGCTCCGCGCAATCGGAAGCCGAGGCAGCGGAAGCGTACGCCCGCATCCGCGACGGCCACGCCGACATGCGCAGAGCCAAGCGTCTGCGCTATGAATCGCTGCTCTCCCTGTCGGAGCTGGATATACCGGACGAGGCGCTCGCCAGCGTTTTCGATTGGGCAAAAATCCACAGCGAGTGGCTCGTACTTGACGTGCCCGGCGTCGGCAGAGGCTTGACGGCCGGCATTCCCGAGTACCCGTGGTGGTTCGGCTGCGACAACAGCTACGCTTTGGTCGGGCTGCTCGCCGTCGGCCGGCAGGCGCTTGCCGTGGAGACGTCCGACCTTATCCGCGAGGCGTCCGAGCGTACCAACGGCAACGGCCGCATCATTCATGAACTCACGACCTGGGGGCTTGTCGCCAATCCGGGCAATACGCAGGAGACGCCGCACTATATTCAGAGCGTGCGCGAGATTTTCGACTGGACGGGCGATTTGAAATACCTGAAGCGGGCCTATCCGACCGTTCGCAAAGGACTCGAATGGTTGCTCGGCGAGATGGATCCGGACGGCGACCTGCTCCCAGAAGGCTACGGCATCACGGAGATTGAAGGGCTGAACGTCGAGCTCATCGACACCGCCGTCTATACATGGTCGGCACTTCTTGCAGGGGCGGAGATGGCGGAGCTGCTCGGGGACGCGGAAGCCGCGCACGACTGGCGCGAGACGGCGGGACGGCTGGCGGACAAGATCAACACGGATCTGTGGCTGGAAAAAGAGGGCTTGTACGCGGACGCCATGGCGCGCGTCGAGGCCGTCCGCGAGCGGATGCCTGTCTATATCGCGCGGGCCGAGGGAATGGGCGCGGATCGCGCGGTGCGGGAGATGCGGTCGATGCAAGCGGAGATCGCGGACCTGCCGCCGGACGAGGAGCGTCCTTGGCTGTTCAAGAATTGGGTCATCAACACGCCGATGGAAACGGGACTGGCGCCCCGCGACAAGGCGGTGCGGGCGCTCGCGCGCATGGGTACGGACGAATTCACGGGCGATGCGGGCACGTATTTGTCCGGCATGTACCGCACGCAGATGATGACGATCTCGACCGGCGTGCAGGCGGTGGCCGAGGCGCGTTACGATCGGATGGACGAGTCGCTCCGCCTGGTGAAGCTGATTGCGTCCACCTTCGGACGGCGTCTGCCCGGCTCGATCAGCGAGATTTCGCCGGATTACGGCTGCTTCGTTCAAGCCTGGACGAACTACGGCATTCATTGGCCGATCGTGCGGTTCATGTTCGGCATTGCACCGAAGGCTCATCGCAAGGAACTCGCGCTGCGGCCGCGGCTGCCGTCCGCATGGCGCGAAGCGGCGATTCGGCGTGTCTCGCTTGGCGAAGGCGCATGCGCGGCTTCTCTCGACCTTGAGGTCGCGCTTGGCGAAGGTGCGGACTTATACAAAGTAAAGCTGGACGGAGAAGGCTGGACGATTCGCATGGATCTGCCGCAGGCTGCCGGTGCGCGCATCTACGTGAACGGCAATCTGGTCGAGAGCCTTGAGGACGGACCGGATGGAGAGGCGATCATCCCAATTTCAGGGTGCGGTACGTTCGAGGTACGCGTGGAGCGGTAACTGCCGCAGGTAAGAGGGCAGTCGAGTCCAGTTGTGTCTCATGGGTCAGCGATTTAAACATAGAACATGTGGATGACGGAGATGGCCAAACAGGCGAAGAGCCGCCCAAAGTTTAAAGAGAGTCAGCTGCATCGGGAAGCAGATGGCGTGCGGGAGGAGGGGAGACGATGACGGGGAAGCGAGGAAACGAAGGCCTAGAAGCGCATGGAAAGCAACATGCCGCAGGCGATTCGGATTGGTCGACTGCCAGCCTGCGTTATGCGCATGCGAACGGCATGAGTGCGGGACTGAGCCGCCTCGGCCTTCCAGGCCAGCCGGTGCTGAGCCACGGTATTAGAGAAGGCGGCGATTTCGTCTTGCAGCTTGGAGGCGCGCGGTTCGGAGGCCGTTCCGCCAGCCTCAGGCGTATGGGCGCGGAAGTCTACTCGCCGGCGCCCGGCGTCCGGCATCACACCGTCCGGCTGCGCTGCGACAGGCTTTTCTTTGAAGTTGACAGTCACACCGTAATCTATGAAGACGAGCCGGTTTTCGAGCGATGGGTGACGGTCCGCAATGCGGGCGAGGCACCGTTCCACGTGGAACGGATCGATCCCCTCCAGCTCGAGCTATCCGAGGGAGAGTGGCGGGTGCTGTCCTATCGCAGCGACTGGGGGGCCGAGTTCGAGCCGGAGGAGACGCCGCTTGGCGAATCCTTTGTCGCCGAAACCCGATGGGGCCGCTCCTCCAAAGGCATGCATCCTTGGGTCGTGCTCGCAAGGGATGACGGGGCGCTGCTCCATGTCAGCCCGATGTGGTCCGGCAACTGGAAGGTTCGCTTCGAGCGCCGGGAGGATGGCGGCGTATCGGTCGCGGCCGGGCTGAATGACTGGGCGTTTTTCAAGGCGTTGGCGCCGGGCGAAACGATGGAAAGCCCCCGCGTCGCAGTCGCGCTGGGCAGCGGCGGGGACCTGAATACGGTGTCGATCCCGCTTGCGCGCATCGGCAGGCGGAACTGGTATCCCCGCAGCGCAGTGTCCGACGAGCTGCCGGTCGAGTGGAACCACTGGTTCAGCTACGAAGACCAACTGATCGACGCGGATACGTTCAAGGCCAACGCCGCCGAGGCGGCAAAGCTTGGTTTCGAGGCTTGCACTTTGGACGCAGGCTGGTTCGGCGATGCCGAAGGGAGCCTGCATTGGCACGACATTCGGGGCGACTGGGATAAGGTGAATGCCGCTCGCTTCCCGAACGGCATAGGAGAGATATCGGAATACGTGCGCGGTCTCGGCATGCGCTTCGGTTTTTGGTGCGAGATCGAAGGGTTGGGTCCGCAAGCGTCGCTCGCCCAGCGCCGCCCTTCTTTTCCAGCGCTCCGAGAAGGCGAGCCGCTCGGTTACGTATGCCTGGGCAATCCGGAGGCGCGCGAATGGGCTTATGCGGAGCTGGACCGGCTGATCCGGACCTATCGTTGCGACTGGATCAAGCTGGACTTCAATGTCGATCCCAAGGCCGGCTGCGACCGATGCGATCACGGACACGGCGCAGGAGACGGTCTGTACGAGCATATTCTAGGCTTGTACGGCGTGCTGGACCGGCTGCGCGAGGCGCATCCTGACGTGCTGCTCGAGAACTGTTCCTCCGGCGGCTTGCGGCTCGATCTGGGCATGGCGCGGCATACGCACGCATCCTTTCTCAGCGATCCCGACTGGCCGGAGCACAGCCTGCAGATTTTCTGGGGCGTATCTACGTTTCTCGCGGCCGACCGGGCGCTGCACTGGAGCTACTCCGACTGGATCTGCGAGCATCCGCGCCAGCGCTTCGACCCGCATAGCCCCGCACTCACGATCGCGCAGTTCGATTACTACACGCGGATCGGCATGCTCGGCGCATTCGGCGTTTCCCAGCGTCTGCCCGACCTGCCCAAGGCCTTGAGCGACCGGCTTGCAAGTCATGCGGAGCAGTACCGGACGACCATCCGACGCTTCGTGCAAGACGGCGATCTGTATCGGCTGACCGGGCAGCCGCTGCGCGAGGGCAGAGGCCCGCGGTGGGCCGCATTCCAGTATGCGCTGGAGGGCGGCGATGAGCACTTGCTGTTCGTGTTCCGCCTGGACGGCAACGAGACGCGACGGCACATCGTGCTGCGGGCGCTGGACGCGAATGCGACATACGAGCTGGAGGACCTGGACGGCGGCCCCCCCAGGCGGTTGACCGGCGCGGAGCTGATGGACGCCGGGCTGCTGTTCGCGGATTATGCGGAGGAGCAGTCGGGATTATTTATTCTGCGAAAAGTGGAAGGCGGAGCATAGAGGTCATACGAGCGGCTGACGTCAATACGTGCGTGCAGCCGTCCGACATCGGAGTGTCGCGCTGCCAGCGAGCCGGCGGTGCGGCGCTTTTTGTGCTGTTGCGTGAGCCGTAACGCGAGCCGGGAGAGTTGCCGTTTAAACAATTTTGCCGTGCAACTCGGGTCTGATGGTTAGAAGCGTGCGCCGTTAGTTGGTTATGTCGCGTAAGTCTGGTGCAGAAGGCACGGAGCGAGTGCTTTTAAGTCGAATTGACGTGCAACTCGAGTGCCGAAGGCACGGAGAGTGTGCCGCCAACCGGTTTGTCCATGCAATTCGAGCTCCAATTCACTGTGCTATAATGGTCTCACTTAATGCGCATGAACGGAGGAGCGCCGATCGCGGCATGCCGCGGCCGGCCAAGCGTCTTGAAAAGCCAACCATCGCAACTCATGCGCGGCGCCGCCCTGCTCGGAGGCGCCGCGCTGCTGTCCAAGCTCATCGGCACGCTGCAGAAGATTCCTTTGCAGAATCTGGCGGGAGACCGCGTCTTCGGCCTTTATAGCGCTGTCTACGCGCTGGCGGTTATGTGGATGACGCTGGCGGCGGCAGGCATCCCCGTCGCGGTATCCGCGCTTGTCGCCGAGCGAATCGCCGCCGGCGACGAGCGCGGGGCGCGGCGGCTGCTTCGCTATGCCGCCGCCCTGCTCTCGGCGAGCGGCCTGGCCGCGTTCGCCCTGCTCTGGTCTGCGGCGTATACGCTGTCCGCCTGGATGGGCGCGCCCGAGGCGGCGGACGCGATCCGCGCCTCCTCGCTCGCGCTGCTCGCGGCGCCGCTTACGGCCGCGCTGCGCGGCTATTCCCAGGGGCGGCTCGAGATGGGCCGCCCGGCCCTGTCGCAGCTCGCGGAGCAGTGCGCCCGCGTCGCGTTCATGCTGTGCGCCCTCGGTTGGGCGCTCCAGCGGGACTGGTCGGCGGCGTCGACGGCCGCCGCCGTGCATGGCGGTCTGGCGGCCGGCGCTGCGGCCGGCTTGGCCGTGATGCTGATCGCCGGCCGGCGCAGCCATGTCTACGATCGCGCCGAGCGCCAAGCATCAGCTGCAGCTGCGGCTACGCTCGCGCCAAAAGAATCTGGCCGCATCCTGCTCCGCCGGATCGTCCGGGTGGCGCTGCCTGTCGCCGCGGGATCCGTCGTCGCGCCGCTGTTCGGGCTGATCGACGCATTTACCCTGCCGCGGTTCCTGCAGAGCGCAGGCGATACAGCTGCCGCTGCCATGTCCGCTTTCGGCGAATACAACCGCGGCGTCGCGCTGCTGCAGCTGGTGTCCATGGCCGCCGGCGGCGCAGCCGCCGCTCTTGTGCCGAGCTTGACGATGGCACGTTCCGGCCCCGGCATCGATGCCGAGAGCAGCGCGCAGGCGGCGTTCGCAATGCGTCTCGCTTGGTGGTTCGGCGGCGCTGCCGCCATCGGCTTGGCCATCCTTGCGCGGCCGATTAACATCGCGTTGTTCGCAGACGCGCGCGGTACCGCCGCAATGACCGTGCTGGGCGCTGCTGCCCTCGGCGCAGCGCTGCAAGCCGTCAGCGCCGCCGTGCTTCAGGGGCTCGGCGACCTTCGTTCGCCGGCCTTCCATTTGGCCTTTGCCGCCCTCGTCAAGGCGGCGCTTAACGCAGCGCTCGTGCCTGCTTTTGGCATCACGGGCGCTGCTGCAGCCGCCGCCTGCGCTTATGCCGCCGCGGCGGCCCTCAACCTGCGCGCGCTGCACCGCCTGGGCGCGCTGCCAGTCCCGCGCTTCGCCGCAGCAGGCCGCTCCGCGCTTGCGCTGGCGGTGCTGGCCGCGTCCGCCGCCGGCGGTTCGCTCGCGCTGTCCGCACTCACGCGCGGTCTCGGCCCGCGTAGCGCTGCGCTGCTCACGGCGCTGCCGTGCATTGCGCTTGGCGCCTTTGCCTTCGCTGCGGCGCTAGCTGCTACCGGCGCGCTCGGCCCGCGCGAATGGCGCGCGCTTCCCGGCGTCGCAGGCTCGCGCGCCGAGCGGTGGCTGCACCGCCTGCAGCCCGCTTCGCGCCGGTCGCCCGAGACTCCAGCCAAATCCGGCAGCCCGCCACCCGCGTCGTAGCGCTGGAGCATGGCCCGCTGACCGCACCAGCGCGATCGATACACGTGCTCTGACACGGCTGAATATACACCCACACGTCCCGAGCTTCTCACGTTTTAAAAGTCATGCTCCGCAACGAATGCTCTGCGCGGCGTTTTAACGGTATCCCCTTCATTCAGGCAACGCTCCGGCCATCATTGGCGGACAATTGCCTTCCGTATAGCAGGCGATGGGGCCCACCGACCCGCGAACCTGGCCATCGCCTTCCCCATAGCAGGCGATGGAACCCGCCGACCCGCGAAACGGACAAACGCCTTCCCCATAGCAGGCGATGGAACCCGCCGACCGGCGAAACGGACAAACGCCTTCTCTATAGCAGGCGATGGAACCCGCCGACCGGCGAAACGGACAAACGCCTTCTCTATAGCAGGCGATGGGGCCCACCGACCCGCGAAACGGACAAACGTCTTCCCCATAGCAGGCGATGGAACCCGCCGACCCGCGAAACGGACAAACGCCTTCCCTATAGCAGGCGATGGAACCCGCCGACCCGCGAAACGGACAATTGCCTTCCGTATAGCAGGCGATGGAACCCACCGACCGGCGAAACGGACAAACGCCTTCCCTAGAGCAGGCGATGGAACCCGCCGACCCGCGAAACGGACAAACGCCTTCCCTATAGCAGGCGATGGAACCCGCCGACCGGCGAAACGGACAAACGCCTTCCCCATAGCAGGCGATGGAACCCGCCGACCGGCGAAACGGACAAACGCCTTCTCTATAGCAGGCGATGGAACCCGCCGACCTGCGAAACGGACAAACGCCTTCTCTATAGCAGGCGATGGAACCCGCCGACCTGTTTCCCGACGTTCCTGTTCCAAAGGGATATTGTTAAAACGGATCAGACATAGGAACCGTCAACTCCGCGCCCCCACATCTCCCCAAAATTTTCAGCCAAATTCACTAGCGGAACCTTCTCGCTCCATGCCCCACGTTTCCGCTACTATCGCACTTTTCCTCGTCTCTTGGCAGCCCGCATTTTGACTTCGCCTCCATTTTAAACCTATACTGGCTTATCGACCTTCGAGCACCGGAAAGGATGAGTACCGCATGCCCCCAGCCATCATCGTCGTCGGGCTTGGCTCCGGCGGAGAGGACCAATTGACGCTCGGCATTCTGAAATCGCTGGAGACAGCCGGCATCCGCTATTGCCGCACCGCGGACCACCCTGCTGTCGCGGATCTCGCGAAGCGCGGCATCGCGATGGAGCCGTTCGACGCCTTGTACGAGCGCAGCGACAGTTTTGAACAGGTATACGAAGATATCGCGGAGACGTTGCTGAGCCAGGCGGCCTTGAATCCGGAACAGCCGGTCGCTTACGCCGTGCCCGGCCATCCGATGGTCGCGGAGCGAACCGTCCAGCTGCTGCGCGAGCGATCCGAAGCGCGCGGCATCTCGCTTGACATCTTGGGCGGAGAGAGCTTCCTCGACCAGGCATTCGTAAGGCTGGGCTTCGATCCGATCGAGGGTTTTCAATTGCTGGACGCATCAAGCCTGAAGCGCGAGCATCTGCGTCCGACGCTGCATACCGTCGTAGGCCAGGTTTACGACGCGTATACCGCTTCGGACGTCAAGCTCACGCTGATGGGCGTCTATCCGGACGATCACGAGATCGTGCTCGGGCAGGCGCTCGGCATCGCGGGCGAGGAGCGCATCGCGCGCATTCCGCTCCACGATCTGGACCGCCAGGAGAGCTACGGCAACCTGACGTTGGTCTACGTTCCCGCCAGCGAAGATGCCGGGCTCCGGCGGCGTTCGTTCGAGCGGCTGCACGAGATCGTTTCGATACTGCGCAGTCCCGAGGGCTGCCCCTGGGATCGCGAGCAGACGCATCAGTCGATCCGTCGCAATTTCATCGAAGAGACGTACGAGGCGATCGAAGCGCTCGATCTCGACGATCCGGACGGCATGAAGGAAGAGTTCGGCGACGTGCTGCTGCAGATTCTGCTGCACAGCCAGATGGAAGAGGAGACCGGCGCGTTCGACGTCTTTGACGTGCTCGCCGAGCTGAACGACAAGCTGATCTTCCGCCATCCGCACGTATTCGGCACGGAGAACGCGGGCGATGCCGAGGAAGCGCTGCGGAACTGGGAGGCCATGAAGGCCGAGGAAAAGCGGCTCAAGGGACGCCCGGAGCGCGTGTCGCTGCTAGACGGCATTCCAAAAGACCTGCCGGCGCTGCCGCGCGCGCACAAAATTCAGAAGAAGGCGTCCGGCGTCGGCTTCGACTGGCCGGATCTCGAAGGCGTGTGGGACAAAATCGCCGAGGAGCTGGACGAGCTCAAGGCGGCGGTGCGGGACGAATCGCAAGAGCGCCAGCAAGAGGAGTTCGGAGATCTGCTGTTCGCGGTCGTGAACGCATCCCGATTCATCCATGCGGATCCGGAGGAGGCGCTTGCGGGCACGAACCGCAAGTTTGCCGCCCGTTTCCGCTATATCGAAGAACGGCTAAGTATAAGCGGCCGCAAGTTTGACGAAACTGATTTACTAGAGATGGAAGGTTGGTGGCAAGAAGCCAAGCACGCCGTCGACTAGTTCTAAGGCGCTATTTTTCGCTCAAGACCGCGCTTTTCCGCTTTTTTTCGAATTATTTTTCGCGGAATTTGCAGGATTTTATCGGCTGGCGAAGAATAGTAACCTTCGTGCTTTTGCGTCAACAACAAGATTCTATGGCGGACGGCGCCAACCCAATTTACGATTTCCAATTACGGGAGGAATTTTAACCATGAACAAGACCGACCTGATCAACAACATTTCCGAAAAAAGCGGCCTGACGAAGAAAGACGTAGAAAACGTTCTGAACAGCTTCCTGGGCGAAGTATCCGACGCGCTGGCGTCCGGCGACAAGGTTCAACTGATCGGCTTCGGCACGTTCGAGACCCGCAGCCGTTCCGGCCGTGTAGGCCGCAACCCGCAGACTGGCAAAACGATCGAGATCGCCGCTTCCAAGGTTCCTGCCTTCAAAGCCGGCAACAAGCTGAAGGACGCAGTCAAGTAATCGATGCGCCTCGATAAATTTCTGAAGGTGTCGCGGCTGATCAAGCGGCGCACCGTCGCGAAGGACGTGTCCGATCAGGGACGCGTCCTTCTCAATGGGCGCGAAGCCAAGCCGAGCGCCGACGTGAAGATTGGCGACGAGCTTGAGATCCAGTACGGCCAGCGCATCCTGACAATCCGCGTTGAGAAGCTCCTCGAATCGACCAAAAAGGAAGATGCCGAAGGCCTCTACTCGATCGTTAAGGAAGAAGTGCGCAAGCGCGAGAGCGACGACTTTTTCCTCTAAAAATCCTTTATCTCCAGCCCGGGGATAAGGGATTTTTTTATGCGCGCGCATTATCCGGCATGTCCGTTCTAATTCCTCGAACAGGCCCATATGCTAGTCTCATCTAAAGGAGGGACGCGCCATGGACCAGGGGAAGAGCGGCAAGGTGCAGGATGTTCGTCTGCAGAACCGCAAATTGATGGATATCACGGGCGTGAGCCAGGTCGAGAGCTTCGACAGCGAGGAGTTTCTGCTGGACACGTCCTGCGGGCCGCTCGCGGTACGCGGGCATAGCCTTCATATGAAAAATTTAAGTTTGGAGCAGGGGCTCGTGACCATCGAGGGCACGATCGACGCGTTCGTCTACCTGGACGGCAAAGCCGCCGCCAAGTCGAAGGGCCTGCTCGGAAAGCTCTTCCGGTGAACGCGGCCGTCCACTGGTCGACGATCGGCGCGATGATTCTGTGCGGGCTCGGCATGGGTACCGTCTTCGATATTTATCGGGCCGCCGCCGCTCGTCTTCGTTTTCGCCGTTGGCTGCTCCCGCTGTTCGATCTTTTGTACTGGGTCGCCGCTACGCTGATTGTGTTCCGCATCCTGCTTGGCGTGAACTACGGCGAAGTGCGCCTCTACGTGTTCCTGGGCATCGGCATCGGCGTGTGCGCTTACTTCGGCTTGTTCAGCTCGTATGTGCTGCGGGCGGCGGGCTGGATATTCGAGGCGCTGCGCAAGCTGGGGCTGCTCCTCTGGCGCATCGTGCGGATATTGCTTGTCGTCCCTCTGATGTGGATCGTGCGCGCGCTTGCGAGCCTGCTTGACGCGGTTTTCGTCGTGACGGCGGCTCTGCTTTTGTGGTTGGCCAAGCTGCTGCTCCGACCGCTTGGACCTCCGGGCCGATGGCTATGGGACAGGCTGCTGCCGGTTCGCAAGCAGTTTCACCGCGTAAGGCAGCTGTTTCAGCGGATTGGGATACGGGTAAAGGAAGTATGGCGCGTTTTGAAAGGACCGGACGATCCTTCGGATAAGCCGGATCCCGACGAATAATCGACACAATCCGTCCGTAAAGCATGACGATAGAAGGATATTTCGGTTTCTCGGGATTATGCTATAATTAGTACACCATTTTATAGCGTGCGCAAGGGACTGCTAGGAGGAGCGACCGAATGCCAACTGGCACTACAGCGAACACCCCGGCTTCGGTCGGACTCAAGAGACGTCTCAAACTTTTGCTTCTTTTCGTCCTTCTGTTCATGAGCTGGGCGGTCTACACCTTGGTCGTACAGCAGCAGCACACGTCCGAGCGATCTTCGCAGCTGCACGACGTGAAGACCAGGCTGTCCGAGGTCCAGCAGAAGAACGAGACGCTCAAGAAAGAGATCGTCCGATTGCACGACGATGAGTATATCGGGCAGATCGCCATACAGCAGGGAATGACCCGTCCAGGCCAGCAATCCATCATCGTCAAGCCGAAGACCCCTTGAGAAATCTGCGAGGCCAAGCCCCGCAAGGGCGGACGTCGGTTGACCTTACTTTTCTAGATCGGTTATAATCAGCACAGCCGGACTTATCGTTTGAAGCCGCTAGGATCTCGGCACACTTTCTTCAGGGAGGAAATTCGGTTTTTATGGCCATCGAAGTGGGCTCCAAATTAGAGGGTAAAGTTACCGGCATCACGCATTTCGGAGCGTTTGTGGACTTGTCCGGCGGCGTTACGGGCCTCGTGCACATCTCCGAGATTGCAGACAGCTACGTCAAGGACGTCAAGGACCATCTGAAGGTCGGCGACGCCGTCACCGTCAAAGTCATCAACGTGGACAAAGACGGGAAGATCGGGCTGTCGATCCGGCAAGCGGTAGACAAACCGCCCGAACAGCAGCAACAACAACAGCAGCAATACCCCCCGCGCGGACCTCGCGGCGGCGGAGGCGATCGCGGAGGCAGGAACTTCAGACCCGGAGGACCGGTCCGCGCCACTTTCGAGGACAAAGTATCCCGCTTCCTGAAGGATAGCGAAGAACGCATCTCCAACCTGAAGAAGAGCACAGAATCCAAGCGTGGCGGACGAGGCGGCCGCCGTTCTTGATCGGAGCCCCTCCCGGAATTGGATCGTGTTGCGCGATATAGATATGCAGCCGGACTTAAGAGTCCGGCTTTTTGTTTTTTTACGGCCAGATATGGGCGTGGTCGGTACGAAAAAAAGTCCAACCTATTCGCAAGAGATCTCAAATAGCGTCAAATGAAACAAGCCAAAGCGCTGCGGCAAACAGAAAACCGCCGGGGAAACCTCCCGGCGGTTTTCTGTTACGTCTGGACGGAGTGCCGTTATTCGGCCATCTTTTCCGGCTCCGGATAATCCACGCCTTTCGTGTCGACGGTGACCTTCTTCATGACGGGCGGTTCGACGGGACGGTCTTGCTCCCCGGTCGGCAATGCGACGATCTTGTCCACCGTCTCCAAGCCGGTCACGACCTTGCCGAAGGAAGCGTACTGACCGTTCAGAGACGGATAATCCGCTGCCATAATGAAGAACTGCGAGCCGGCGCTGTCATTGCTGTCGCCTCTCCGCGCCATGGAGAGAACGCCGCGGGTATGGAGCAGCTGGTTGTCCACGTTGTTTGCCGTGAACTCGCCTTTAATCGTATAGCCGGGTCCGCCCGAGCCCGTACCTTCCGGATCGCCCCCCTGAATCATGAAGCCGGGGATGACACGATGGAAGACCGTGCCGTCGTAGAAGCCTTTTTTAACCAAAGAGATAAAGTTGTTGACGGTATTCGGCGCGACTTTGGGATACAGCTCGATGACGATCTTGTCTCCGCTGTCCATTTCGATCGTGACGACCGGGTCGTTATCCGAGGAAGGATCAAATGAAGGCGCCGCCGACTCGGATGCGGGTGCGGATGCGCCCCCCGTTTGATTGTTGCGATTGCCGCAGCCCGCGATGAGCATCAGCACGGCAGCGATGAGCAGCAGTATGCCGACGGTTCGCGTTCTTTTCGTATTCATTATTCGTAAGCCCCCTTGTCCTGTTTTCACCCCCGTATCATAGCATATCGCCAGAAAGTAATTCCATGTCGCCGCAGGTCGTCCGCGATTCGCGTCCGTACGTCAAACCGTCCTCGAATGCCGTCAGCATAGCGGCTCCGATATGCCGTCGGATAGCGGCGGTTTTAAACGTTTTGCAGAAGACGCAAAGCGGACGAAGACAAGATAAACCGCATCGTGCCGCCATAAATCGGAACCGCGCCAAGCGCCTTTTTCAGACGTGGGATCTGTCGGAAAAAACTTTTCGTTCGCCAACGCGGTCTGACAAACTTCCTGATTGCGCCCTTCTATAATTAAAAACATTCACGCGATCGAACATAGGAAAGCAGGTGCCAGACATGGACAAGCCATCCGTCATTCCGTTCGTTCCCCGGTCCGGGCAAGACGCGGGCGCGGCAGCATCGAACAAGCGCAAAGCAAGTGGGAAAAGCAAAGGAAAGCAGTGGTTCGGCAGAAAGGACGGGCCGGCAATGACGGGAGGAGGCGCTTTGGCCGCGGTCGGCCACTCGGGCGCCGTGAAGGAGCGAAGTATATGGGGGACGTCGCTGGAAAGGAAAAAGGGTTTGTGGCTGCTGGCGGTCGCGCTTCTCGGATTCCTGCTCGGCCGCGCCTCCATGCTGGAAGGGATTGCGCCTTTTGCGGCGGCTTACTACGGCGTCACGCTTTATATGCGCAGGGAGCATGCCTGGTGGGCGGCGATTGGGCTGATCGCGGGGAGCTTCTGGGCGCAGGTCCCGGAGCCGGCTGCGATCGCTGCGCAGATCGGCGTCATCTATCTATTGTATCGCGGCTTGGAGGCGTATGAACGCGCCGACCTGTCCCACGCGCCGATCGTCGTTCTCGCATCCTGTCTGCTGGTCGGACTGTTCGGCACCGTCATGCAGGACGACGGAGGCTGGCTGCCTTATCTTCTGACCGGCGTCGAGGCCGGACTGTCCCTGGTGCTCACGCTGCTCTTCGTGCATGCGATGCCGCTGCTGGCCAAGACTTCGAAGGCAGCCAGGCTGCGGCATGAAGAGTGGATCGGCCTCATGATCCTGCTCGCCTCAGTCATGACGGGGCTTACGGGCTGGACGATCTACGGCGTCGCCTTGGTCGCCGTGTTCACGCGATATATCGTCCTGCTGTTCGCGCTCTCGGCGGGACCGGCGCTAGGGACGTCCGCAGGCGTCGTCGCGGGGATCATCCTCAGCCTGTCGGATCTCGGATCCGTGCCGCAGATCAGCCTGCTCGCCTTCGGCGGCTTGCTGGCAGGCCTGCTTCGCGAAGGCGGCAAGGCGGCCGCCGTGTTCGGCCTCCTGCTCGGCACGACAGTGCTCGCGCTGTACACGGGCAGCTCGGCCGAGACAATGGCGTCGATCTGGGCTTCGCTCGCCGCTTCCGTCCTGATCGCCTTCACGCCCAAGTATTGGACGGACTCTATAGCACAATATGTGCCGGGCACCTCCAATTATGCACGCAACCAGCAAGAATACGCGCAAAAAGTTCGCGATCTGACGGCTGCGCGGGTCGAGCGCTTCTCCGAGGTGTTCCGCCAGCTGTCCCGCAGCTTCACGCAGATGACGCAGGCGGGAGAGACGGCCAGGCAGAACCAGGACTTCGAACACTTCATCAACGCCGTCCACGAGCACAACTGCGCGACCTGCCACAAGCGCGGCGCATGCTGGGACGAGCAGTTTTTCCAGACCTACAAGCTGATGACCGATCTGATGTCCGCCGTAGAGGAACGACCGAATCTCTCGCCGGCCGACATTCCTAAGCCGCTGCACAAGCAGTGCGTCAGAGTTCCGCAAGTCCTCGACGTGCTCAAGCGCCAATATGAGCTGTACCGTCACGATCTGCATTGGCGGACGCAGCTGCAGGACAGCAGAATGCTCGTCGCCGAGCAGCTGTCGGGCGTCTCCCAGGTGATGGACGACCTGGTGAGGGAAATCCGGCGAGAGGCGCGGGAGCAGAGCCACCAGGAGGAGCAGATCCGCGAGGAACTCGACAAGCTGGGCCTCGCCATTCAGCACATCGATATCGTGAGCCTCGAGGAGGGGCAGATCGAGATCGAGATCGTCCATGCGTTCAAGCCCGGCTTCGACGAGAGCCGGAAGGTGATCGCGCCGCTCCTGTCGGACATTCTCGGAGAGACCGTGTCCGTCCGTACCGAGCGCACCTCCGACCGCCCGGACCGGCTCACGACGGTGTCCTTCGCCTCGGCCAAGGCATTCGAGGTGGAGACCGCCATGGCAGGCGCGGCCAAGGACGGCGATGTGCTCTCGGGCGACAGCTTCAGCGCGATCGAGCTCGGCAGCGGCAAGTATGCCGTCGCGCTCAGCGACGGCATGGGCAACGGCGCGCGGGCCCGCATGGAGAGCAGCGCGGCGCTGTCGATGCTCGAGCAGCTGCTCCAGTCGGGGATCGACGAGCGGCTTGCGATCAAGTCCGTCAACTCGGTGCTTATGCTGCGCTCGCCCGAGGAGTCGTTCGCGACCGTGGACCTGGCGCTCATCGATCTGTACAGCGCCGGCGCGACGATGCTCAAGATCGGCTCTACGCCAAGCTTTATCAAGCGCGGCCGTGAGGTCATTCCCCTCGCCGCGGGCAATTTGCCGATCGGAATTCTGCAGGAGATCGAGATCGACGTACTGCGGGTCCAGCTGCAGCCGGGCGATACGCTGGTCATGATGACGGACGGCATCCTCGATTCGCCGGGGCACGCCGTGCATGCGATGAACAAGGAGCTATGGATGAAGCGGGTGCTGCAGGAGATCGAGACCGAGGATCCGCAGGAGCTCGCTGACGAGCTGCTCGACATCGCCCTCCGGCAGCATCCGGGCGGCGGCGTCAAGGACGATATGACGGTCGTCGTCACCCGCATCAGCAAGCATCAGCCCGAGTGGGCGTCCTTCAGGTGGACGGGCGCATCCAGGGTCGAGCGGCCAAGGACGGTGAGCTAAGGCGATGTTATTTTCAAAATTAAAAGAGGGAGCGATTCGAATGGTGCTGCGGATTCAGAGCAAGCTTGGCGGGGGTAATAAGGTGAGGCTCGGAGACCGGACGATGCTCGGCAGAGATACCCGCACGCTGACCGACGAGCGGATCGAAGCGATCGCGGAGCAAGTCTACCTGGCCGTACGGCGGCTGGAGGCCGCAGCGGTGCGCCCGTCGCCAGGGCTTTCGTCCTCGATCGCAGGGCAGGCGCTGCCGATGCAGCCCAAGCGCAGTCTGGCAGACCGGCAGCCAAGGGCCGACCTGCGTCTGGTCCTGCCGATCCGGGCGGCGACTGAGGGGACGGCGAACCGGGGGGCCGAAGCGGAGGACGTCAAGGATGGCATTCAGGCGAAAATAGCGCCCAGGAAGGCGCGTCGAGATCTCTCCTATCCGATGGACGCTCACCGCATGAAGGAGCTCCGCAATCGCAAAATGTCCGATATCCGCCAGCTCGCGCGATTGCGGGCAGGGGCGTCCGTGCAGGGACGACTGCTCCCGAACCGCCGGCGCCGGGACGTGGATCGGCAGCAAGCGGAAGTGAGCACGACCGGACCGCCAGAGGCAGGAATCGATGAGGCGGCACTCAATCCGACATGCTGACGTCGCAATCATTCGCGGGCAGCACGACGCTCATCGCCCGCCTAAGCGTTTACCTTGTTCCCCGACAGGGGTTCCTATAGATATACGAATCAGCGCATGCCATGCCGGCGATCGCGCACGGAGGTGAGTCAAGTTTTCTGGCTCTACGATAACAAGCAATCGGTGATGATGAACAGCAGCGGCCTCGCGCCGCGTCAGATGACTTATATATGGCCCTGGTCCTGGGGAGCCGAATCCGGCCCCTCGTACAGCGCCAGGAGGGCTTTTGCTTCGGAGAAAACCGAGCGGGCGAGCGCCCGGGGCGACAGTACCCGGATCGAAGCGCCGTACCCGAGGAGAATGCCGAGGGCGGAGTCGAGCGTGTGAAAATCGGCATCGGCCGTTTTCCACCCGTCCGCGGCATCGGCGCAAGTTTTGACGCGCACATAGATTTCCCGCGAGAATCGGGCCCAGGCCTCCTCGCGCACGAGTAGACGCACCGGATAGACAGGCAGCTCGCGGCGGAACTGCGCCATCGACCGCTCCCACCACAGCGCCAGATCGAAGCCGTCCGGCACCTCGAACCGCTCCTCCAGCAGCTCGACTGCAGCGAGCCTGGAGACGCGGTAGGTGCGGGGTTCGGCTATCTCCGGCGATGCGCGACCGTCAGAGTCGCGGTTCATGACGTCGTTCGCTGCGTTCTTTCCCGTCGAATCGGCCTCGGAACCTTCCGTTGCCGCGAACGCTCTTTTAGCGGCATCGGCTCTAACAGCATCGTCCCCAGCAGCATCGCTCCCCGCAGCCGGTCTCTCCTCCGGCTCACGATGATCTTTGACCGCCGCGAAGTACCAGGTATGCCGCTTGGCGACAAGCCCCCACGGCATCACCACGCTTACGGCGCCGTCCGCCTGTTCCCCGGACGGATAACGAATGCGCATTTTGCGTCTCTCCCATACCGCCTGCTGCACGAGTCCCAGATAAGGCGCGGGTTCTCTGGCGTCATGCCAGCCCGCGCCGTCCACGTGCAGATGCTTGCGTACATAGGCCGCTTCGTCGCGTGCCGGCCCGGCCAAAGCCGCGGCCAGTTTCGCGATCGCATTATCCGTCGGCACGGACAGGTTCAGGTCGCTCACCGCGCTTGACGATTGAAGCACCGCCAGTCCTGCGATCTCGTCTGAAGTCAGGCCCGTCAGCCGCGTCCGATAGCCTTCCGGCAGCATCCAGCCTCCGCGCGGCCCTCGCTCCGCATAAACGGGAAATCCCGCCTGGGCGAGCGCCTCCATATCCCGATGGACGGTACGCTCGGATATCTCCAGCTTCGCCGCCAGCTCGCGCGCGCTCACAAGCCGCTGCGTCTGAAGGCATTGCAAAATATAAAGCAGCCTGTCGGCTCTCATCCTCATCTTCTCCTTCGCGTGAGGGTTCTTTGTCATTTTAACAGTTATATATGACAAAGGATGTCTTGAATTCCCCGCTACAATGTGAACGAACGCGAGCAAATAGGAGGTTGATCCGGATGAGCGAGAAAAGGCTGGAAGGACAGATAGCGGTCGTTGCGGGGGCGACGCGGGGATTGGGGAGAGCCATCGCCGTGACGCTTGGCGCCGAGGGAGCGACAGTATATTGCACGGGCCGGAGCGTGCGCGGCAGCTTGTCCGACATCGGGCGGAAGGAGACCGTCGACGAGACGGCGGAAATGGTCGGTCGTGCCGGCGGACGCGGCATCGCGGTTCGGACCGATCATACGGATGAGGCGCAGGTTCGCGCGCTCTTCGAGCGGATTGCGGACGAGCAGAGCGGCAGGCTCGACATCGCGATCAACGACATCTGGGGCGGGGAATCGCTCACGCAGTGGGGCGTTCCTTTTTGGGAGCACGATCTGGAGAAGGGACTGGCCATGCAAAAAAGAGCGGTCTGGTCGCATCTGATCACCGCGCGGTACGCCGCCCCGCTGCTGGTCGCCGGGAAGCGGGGACTCATGATGGAGATTACCGACGGCTGGGACTACAGGTACCGCGGCAGCCTTTATTACAGTTTGACCAAGATCTCGGCCATCCATCTGGCGCAAGGGATGGCCGTCGATCTCAAGCCGCATGGCGTCACGGCGCTTGCGGTCACGCCCGGCTTCCTTCGTTCGGAGGAAATGCTCGATCACTTCGGCGTCACGGAGGCCAACTGGCGCGACGGCGCGGCGCAAGATCCGCATTTCCTGCAGTCCGAGACGCCTTATTACGCGGCGAAAGGCATTGCAGCGCTCGCCGCCGACCCGGAGCTCTTCGCCAAGACCGGCGGCATCTTCACGTCCTGGGGCTTGTCCGACGAATATGGCATCGTCGATGTGGACGGACGCCGCCCGCATTGGGGCAACTATGCGGCGGAACAGGGCTTTTAATTTAGGAGACAAGACCCTTGCGAATCGGTACGACGAGCGATCGTTGGCCGGAACGCGGGGGTTTTCCGTTTTCCCGACAAACGCGGCTTCCCTTCGACAGGTCCCGAGGGGACTTCCGGGACGCGGACGAGACTCTTGTCTCATGACGGTCACATGACTGGCGACACTAGCTTGTTACGGAACGTATTGGCAAAATTAGGATGGAATACGGACGGTACCCCGGCCGTTTTACCTTAATTAGCGAAACGGAGATGAATAATGGAATGGCAAACGAAAATCCCTCGAAAGCCGGCCAGGAACCGATGATCAAGCTTCAACCGAACGGGGTCGCGCCGGTGCTGAGCTACAACGTTCCGGAACCGACGGCGTACAGCGGGCGCAACTTCATCGACCTGCAACTGCACGACGGCTACTTTCTGCCGACGGCGGCGCATAACGGCTTGCAGAGGGAAGGGCTTCGGACGGCGACCCTGGCTTCAGCCGCGGCGCCCGAGCTTTCTTCCGCCGAGCTGCTCCTCGCGAAGCAGAATTCGGGGGAGCGGATGACGACCCGCTTCGCCAATCTCACGCCCGAGGAGATCGAGCGTCAGGAGGCGGAGGGCCGCAAGTTTAACGTCACCAAGACGATGACCGGCGCTCTTTCTTACGTATTCACGCAGGCTGCGCCAGTGACTGAGCCGGCGTTGGACGCGGCGCCGTCCGCCCGTGCGAGCCTGCTGAAATCGACCGAAGGCGGCGTCGCTGCGGAGACTGACGGATATGCGCCTTCGATGCTGCCGCGCGAGCCGCTGCCGGGGGATCCGGATCCGTATCCTGAGACGGATCCGGTCGAGCTGTCGGTGAGCATCTCGTCGCCGGCCGCGAACGCGACGGTCACCGGCCCGTATACGGGCGCAGAGGTAGTGATTCGCGGCACGGCATCGGTCATAAGCGGCGCCGGCGTCATCTCGTACGTGCAGGTGCAGATCGGCACCGGCGCGTTCCAGGCGGCGACGCTGTCGGGCAGCGAATGGTCCTTTACGACCGTGCTGAAGACGGCTGGGCCGGTGGCGATCACGGCCAAGGCGAAGCATTCGGCCTCGCTGCTCACGACGTCGAGCAAGATCAACGTCACGGTCCAGCTGGCTGCCGAACCGGACACGGTCGTGCCGACCGTGAAGATCGTCACGCCGTCCGCCGGCGCGCTGCTTAGCAGCAAGGGCGGAGCCGCGGTGAACGTCACGGTGGAAGGCACGGCCGGGGACAACCGGGGCGTCGCCCGCGTCGAGCTGTCCGTCGACGGCACGGCCGCGCAGCTGGCCGAGAGCGCGAACGGCTACGCGAACTGGAAGAAGACAATTACGCTCACCGGCGGCAGCCATACGATCGTCGCCAAAGCCTTCGATGCGGCGGGCAACACGGGCACGCACAGCATCACGCTGCTGGTCGACGCCTCGCCGCCGACCGTGAGCATCGCCACGCCGGCCAACAACGCGCAGGTGTCGGGTCCGTATTCGCAAGGGGCCGTCATCCAGGTGACGGGCTCGGCGGCGGACGCCGGAGGGATCGCCTACGTCGAGCTGGCGCTGGACCTGAGCCCGGTCGGCGTGCGCGCCGCGGAAAAGTCGCCGGGAGACTGGTCGACCTGGAAGGGCACGCTCACGTTGAACGAAGGCGGCAAGCATACGATCACCGCTCGTGCCTACGACAATGCGGGCAACCTTGTCGAGACGACGATCGCCGTGAACGTCACGATCACGCCGGAGGTCAACTCGCGGCTCAAGCGCATCATCCTCGTCGAATCGTACCGGCTGTCTTCCTACTTGGCCAACTACGGCGCGGGCCGTACGATCAAGACGTTTTCCCTGCTGCCGGGCGAGAAGAGCAAGATCAGCATTCGCTCCTACGCCCAGAGCGAGACGACGATGAAGAGCGCGGCGACGATTCTCGACTCCGTGACGGACGACATCTCCGAGGAGTTCGAGCAGTCGATCGCGAAGGAGCAGGCGGATCAGAAAAACTACGAAGAGAGCAACGAATATAAGGTAGCGGCCGAAGCGGGAGCCAGCTGGGGCTGGGGCAGCGCCAAGGTGAGCGCCAGCATGAGCGGGGGATCCAACGCGGCGCGGGAGCAGTTCGCGAAGAACGTCTCCAACAACACGCAGAAGCACGTGGCCAAGGCATCGGCACGCCGTGACGTTCAGATCAACACGACTTACGAGGATAAAAGCACGACGAGCGAGGAGTCGACGATCGTCCGCGAGATCGAGAATATCAACGTCAGCCGCACGCTCAACTTCGTTTTCCGCCAGATGAACCAGGAGTTCATCACGCTGCTCCATCTCGTGGACGTGCGCATCGGCTACTTCACGATCGACATGGTCAACGGCAAGGAGGAGAAGGTGTACCGCGAAGTCACGCTGCCGCAGCTCGACGCGCTGCTCGAAGAGGTGATCGTGCCGGACAAACGCACGGAAGTACGCAACGCCATCATTTATCAGCTTGCCAATATTTTCGACTACCAGGATAAGCACCATCGGTTCGTGGAGGAGCAGCCGTTCAAGGACGAGGACGGCAACGTCATCCCGTCGTCGAACTACCTCCGCGTTAAAAAGGACTATACTTCGGTTTACCTCGACGACTCGACGGGAACTTCGATCTCGGTACCGGGCATCATCCTGGCCGCGGGCCGCCACGTGCTGCGGACGGACGGCATCGTCGTCGAAGCGCTGCTCGGTCAAGGCGAGGCGCTCGACAGCTACTCCCGCAACCTGCAGACCGAGTCGGTCCGCGAGAAGGAGCTGCGCAACTCGCTGCTCGAAGCCGAGGTCGAGATGAAGCGGCTTGCGGTCCAGATCCTCACCGACAAGGATGAGGCGGCGGCGCAGATCTATGCCCTGCTCAATCCGGCCCCGGTCGTCCAGGACGACAAGGAAGACGCCGGCACGGGCAGCTCGTCGCTCGTGACAGCGGGCTCCAGATAAGGCGGGCCCGCGATGGGAGACGCACTCAAGATCAAGCGCAACGAGGAAAAGGTGCTGGAGGAAAAGTCGCTCCTGCGTTCGGCGAAAGCCGTCTATGACGAATATAAGCTGTTCGCGGCGCGCGAGGGCGGCAACTTTCTGCTCAAGCAACTGGTCAATCTGATCGCCGAGAGTCCGAACGCCAATCATTTTTTCGACTATCACAAAGTGCACGCGCAATATCTCGCTCAGATCCTGTACGCAGTGGGCAAGATGGAGCCCATCGAACAAGAAATCGAAAACGTGCGCATGAACGTCGATGCCTATCTGAGAGATGCCGGACAGCTGCTCGATGCAGTCGCGCAATTCCCGGCCGATCCACTCTCAGGCATCCGCAATCCGGTGGTCATCCTGGAGATTGCGCGCGATCCCAAGGCCGCCGCGGCCTATGACGATATTCTGGACACCTATCAAAAGGCGGCGGAGCTGGCGCTCTCGGGTCTTTCCAACGCCGCCGCGCAGGGCCGGGCGATGGAACAGGAGACGCGGCAGCAGGCGCAGGTCATTCTGGACAAACTGAATGCCATGGCTCCGACGATCCCGGCCGATCAGGTGTTCATCGGCGCCGCCAAGAAGCGGGTCCAGTTCATCCAGCTCGACCTGATGACCAAGGTGCAGGACCTGCGCGCGCGTTCGGAGACCGCCGCGAAGCGCATCGAGCCGCTGCTCGCCGACGTGCGCCAGATTGACCGGATCGGCAGGCGATAGTTTCATAAGGCCAGGCACAGTGTGTACGAAGAGAGATCCTATCGGGGGTCTCTCTTTTTTGTTTCGCGCTTTTGCCGGGCACAATCCGGTCAGCCAATAAGAATGCGGCAGATCGCGCGGGTTCCAGGCAGACAACAGCACGAAGGTTCCTTATGGACCCGCGAAGCCCCATCCAACGCAGCAATCGCGGCACAAAGGTACCTTATGGCCTAGCGTACCCAAGCGTCACCGGCATCGTATGGGAGCAAGCAGAGGTGTATGTGCCGGCACGGGTTAAATCTCGCGTTATTTGGCGACACTGCGAATAGAAGAATGATAGCGATAGAAGGAGTGAGGCGCATGAGACAAATTCTGCTGATCACGGACGGCTGCTCGAATGTCGGGGACAGCCCGGCCATCGCGGCGTCGGTCGCGCAGGCGGAGGGCATCTCCGTCAATGTCGTCGGCATCGTGGACGAAGGAGGCATCGGCGAGCAGGGGGCGCTCGAGATCGCGGAGATCGCGCGGGCGGGCGGCGGCATGAGCCGGATCGTATCGCCGGCGCTGCTGTCCCGCACGGTGCAGATGATGACGCGGCAGACGGTTCAGGGCACGATTCGCGGCGAGGTCAACCGGGAGCTGCGTCAGATTTTCGGCGTCGAATCCGCGGCGGAGCTGCCGCCGGACAAGCGGGCGGAGATCGTGCGCGTCATGGAGGACCTGGGCGAAACGGCGGAGCTGCGCGTGGCGCTCCTGATCGACGCTAGCGCGAGCATGAAGCCGAAAATGCGGGCCGTCGAGGAGGCCGTGCGGGACTTGGCGCTGAGCCTCCAGGCCAGACGCGGCGAGAGCGCGGTCGCGGTTTTCCATTTTCCCGGGGAGCGCTCGCATGAGGCTTGCCTCCTGGACCTGGACTGGACGGACCGCGCCGACCGAATCGGCCAGATTTTCGGACGCATCAGCATGAAGGGAACGACGCCGACGGGGCCGGCGCTTTTGCGCGTGGTGGAGTTTTTCCGGGAAACTTGTGGTAAACTGGAAACAGAACCGCAGCACACCGCGCCTGCGAGGCGCGACGATACGGACGGGATGCGGAGTGATTACGTCGTCTGACGCGCGCGTGCCGGCCGGAACGGTACTGCGCGGCAAGTGGAACGGACGTTCATACCGGCTGGAGCGCATGCTCGGGATCGGGGCGAACGGTCAAGTCTATATGGCAGTCAGCGGACTGCGGACTTACGCGCTGAAGATCGGCATGCAGCTCGAAGACCTTCAGGCAGAAGCGAACGTGCTCGCCTCGCTGGACCAGCGGGAGCGGAAGCGTCCGCCTTTTCTGCTGGACGTGGACGATGCGGAGTGGCAGGGAAGGCTGCTGCCGTTTTATGTCATGCAGTACGTGCCGGGGGTGCCCGTTAAGACCTACCTGGCCGAGCATGGCGGCGCCTGGTACGGCGTCGTCGGGTACCGTCTGCTGAATCGACTCGCGGAGCTGCACGTTGCGGGCTGGGTGTTCGGTGACGTCAAAAGCGATAATATTCTCGTCACCGATTACGGACGGGTGTCGCTCGTCGATTATGGCGGCATGACTGCGATGGGACGTTCGGTACGCCAGTTCACGGAAGTGTACGACCGCGGCTACTGGTCGGCAGGCAGCCGGACGGCGGATCCGTCCTATGACGTATTCTCCGTTGCCGTGCTATGGATACACGCGCTCGACGGCAAGCGCCTGCTGCATATGACCAAGATGCTGCTGCCGCAGAACCGGCATCCGCGCGAGCTGATGGCGCTGGTCCGCAGCCATGCCGAGCTCAAGAAGATGGAGAGCTGGATGGAACTGGCGCTGCACGGCAAGTTCAAGGATGCCCGTGAGGCGTCCGAACATTGGCGCAATCGCATGCGCGCTGCGGCGGAAGAAGCCGTCCGCAGCAGCCGCGGCAAGGTGCCTGGATGGATGGCGGGCTTGTTTGCAGCCTCTTTGCTCCTTTGCGTATCCGCGGCCGCATTCTGGCTGCTTCAATAGAACGGGAATTGGGGGAAGTACGAGTGGAGGCGCAAGACGAGTTGGCCGTACGGATCGCGCAATTGCTGAGTGAGACGTTCGGCATCGGTCCCGGCGCCCGCGTCCTGGCGGGCGTCTCCGGCGGACCGGACTCGATGGCGATGCTCCATTTGCTGCAAGCTTCGGCTGTCCGGGACGGGTGGCTCGTCATCGCGGCGCATGTCAATCATGGGTTTCGCGGGACCGAGTCCGACGCCGAAGCCGCTCTCGTGCGCGAGACCGCTGCCGCCTGGGGAATCCCGTTCGAGCTCGCCGAGATCGATATGCCCGCTTATATCGAAGCGACGGGCATGAATTCGCAGGCCGCCTCACGGGTGCGGCGGTACGCGTTCCTGCGCGAGGCCGCGCGCCGGCATGGCGCCAGGACGATCGCGGTCGCCCATCATGCGGACGATCAGGCGGAGACAGTACTCATGCGGATACTGCGGGGGAGCGGCGTGACCGGGCTGTCAGGAATTCCCATTCGACGTCCCGAGCAAGAGTTGGAACTCATACGCCCTCTGCTGCGTATAACCAAAAGCGAGCTGCTTGCATACAACGAGCGGAACGGCGTGCCATTTGCGACGGACAGCAGCAATGCCAAGACGCATTATGTCCGGAACGCGGTTCGGCTCGAAGCGCTTCCCTATCTCGAACGGTACAATCCGGACCTGCGCGCCGGGTTGGCCCGACTTGCCGAGCTTGCATCGGCGGACGACGAATATATGGAAGCCGAAGCCCGTCGCGCGCTGGCTGCGGGGGCCGGCCAATCGGGCGGGGGATGGCGGCTCGACGTGAGACTCGTTCGGGGGCTTCACCTTGCTTTACAACGCAGAATGATTAAACTAATATTAAATGGTCTTGCAGGACCGCATGCCCAGGCTCGATTCGAGCAGGTGGAAGAAATCGTGGCTATACTGACGGCCGAACGGCCGGACGTCGCCCGCTTCGACATCGGGGGCGGACTTGTGCTGCTTCGGGAGTATGGCTATGCGTACATAGGACCCGTGCCGGACGCGCAAGCCGGCTATGCCTATACCCTCGCGGAACTCCCTGCGCGTTCCGAACGGCTCGAGGTGGCGGTGCCGGAGTGTGGCCTTGTTTTCCGGATAAGCCGGGAGGCCGGAATCTGCGACCCTTCGCCGGGCTCCCGCTGGGAGGCCTTTTTTGACGAGGCGGAGCTTGCGATGCCGCTTGCGGTGCGCAGCCGGAGGCCGGGAGATCGGATGGAGCCCTTGGGACTAAACGGCTCCAAGAAGGTGCAAGATATACTCGTCGACGCCAAGGTTCCCCGCAGCCTGCGTCACCTGAAGCCGCTGCTCGTCGACGGCGCCGGTCGCATTCTCTGGATACCGGGCCTCAGGCGCTCGCGGCACGCCGTACCGAACTCGGGAGCAGGAGCGGCCATCCGCGTGACATGTTCGGAGTCAAGCCATCATACCGTTTAATATCGGCCCGGGAGGTCCCATCGTTGCAGAATGACATTCAAGAAGTACTTTACTCGGAAGAGCAGATCCAACTGAAGGTACGTGAACTGGGAGCCGCCGTCAGCCGCGATTACGAGGGGCGCAACCCGCTGGTAATCTGCGTGTTGAAGGGCGCCTTTATTTTTATGGCCGATCTGTCCAAGAACATCACGATTCCGATCGAGCTGGACTTCATGGCCGTATCGAGCTACGGCAACTCGACCCGCTCCAGCGGCGAAGTCCGCATCGTCAAGGATCTGGACAACTCGGTCGAGGGACGCGATATCCTGATCGTTGAGGACATTATAGACAGCGGCCTCACGCTCAGCTATCTCATCGACGTGCTTGAGCGCCGCAATGCGAAGTCCGTTCGGGTCGTCGCGCTATTCGACAAGCCGGGGCGCCGCACCGTCGACCTGAACGCCGATTATACCGGGTTCAGCATTCCCGATGCTTTTGTCGTCGGTTACGGTCTCGACTATGCCGAGCATTACCGTAATCTTCCATACGTAGGCATTTTAAAAGAAGAAATTTACTCGAACCGCTGAGTACTGCAGCCTTCCGGTGGTTTTTCCGCGCAGCCGCGCGTTTTATTGAGATACCAAGACAGGCTATGGTAAAATGATGAAAGCGTGTCGGGAGGAGGTCAGGGATGAATCGGTTTATCCGGAATACGGGATTTTATTTGCTTATATTTTTGGTGACCGTCGGCATCGTTCAGTTCTTTATCGGCAAGAATACGACGACCGAGCCGCTCACCTACAACCAGCTCATGACTGCGATCCAGTCGAAGACCATTCAGGACATCGAGATGCAGGTCAACCGCGGCACCTATCTGCTGACCGGCCATTTCAAGAAGGACATGGCGCCTGAAGGACACAAAAGCGATGCATTCTCGACTCGGATTCAGACCGAGCGCGACGCCAACGCGATCAACGACGCCGCGGTGGCGCAGGGATTCGAACTTAAGAACAAGGCGATGCAGGGCGAGAGCTTCTGGCTGACGTTCCTCACCTCCATCATACCGTTCGTCATTATGTTCATCCTGTTCTTCTTCCTGATCAATCAGGCGCAGGGCGGCGGCGGCAAGGTGATGAATTTCGGCAAGAGCAAGGCCCGTCTCTATAATGAAGAGAAAAAGCGCGTGACGTTCGAGGACGTAGCGGGTGCGGACGAAGAGAAGCAGGAGCTCGTCGAGGTCGTCGAATTCCTGAAGGATCCCCGCAAGTTCGCGGCGCTCGGCGCCCGCATTCCGAAGGGCGTTCTGCTCGTCGGCCCTCCGGGTACCGGTAAGACGCTGCTGGCTCGCGCCGTAGCGGGCGAAGCCGGCGTGCCGTTCTTCAGCATCTCGGGCTCTGACTTCGTCGAAATGTTCGTCGGCGTCGGCGCATCCCGCGTCCGCGACCTGTTCGAAAATGCGAAGAAGAACGCGCCTTGTATCATCTTCATCGATGAGATCGACGCGGTCGGCCGTCAGCGGGGCGCAGGCCTCGGCGGCGGACACGACGAGCGCGAGCAGACCCTTAACCAGTTGCTCGTGGAAATGGACGGTTTCGGTGCGAACGAAGGCATCATCATCGTTGCCGCGACCAACCGTCCCGACATTCTCGACCCTGCGCTGCTGCGCCCGGGCCGCTTCGACCGTCAGATTACGGTCGACCGTCCGGACGTCAAGGGCCGCGAGGCGGTACTCAAGGTTCATGCGCGCAACAAGCCGCTGAACAAGGACGTCAGGCTGGGCACGATCGCCAAGCGGACGACCGGCTTCACCGGCGCCGACCTGGAGAACCTGCTGAACGAAGCGGCGCTTCTTGCCGCGCGCAAGAACAAGAAGGACATCGCGATGCAAGAAGTCGACGAAGCGATCGATCGCGTTATCGTCGGTACGGAGAAGAAGAGCCGCGTCATCAGCGATCGCGAGAAGCGGATCGTCGCTTATCACGAGTCCGGGCACACGATCGTCGGCTTCTTCCTGGAGCATGCCGACATGGTGCACAAGGTGACGATCATTCCGCGCGGGCGCGCGGGCGGCTATGTCATCATGCTGCCGAAGGAAGATCGCATGCTGGTCACGAAGCAAGAGCTGCTGGATAAGGTCACGGGCCTGCTCGCGGGCCGCGTCGCCGAAGAGCTGTTCATCGGCGAGATCGGCACAGGCGCCTACAGCGACTTCAAGCAAGCGACGGGCATCGTGCGCAGCATGATCATGGAGTACGGCATGAGCGACAAGCTCGGGCCGATGCAGTTCGGCGCGACGCAGGGCCAAGTGTTCCTGGGCCGCGATATCGGTCACGAGCAGAACTACTCGGATGCGATCGCGTACGAGATCGACCAAGAGATGCAGATGATCATCCAGACCTGCTACGATCGCGCCAAGAAGCTGCTCACCGAGAAGAGCGCCGAAGTGCACCTGCTTGCCAATACGCTGCTCTCGCAAGAGACGCTCGAATTGGAGCAGATCAAAGCGCTCATCGAAAAGGGCGACATCAACGCCGCATCCGAAGGCGACGGCGGCGATTCGGGCAGCGAGCCGACCGGCGTTGAACCGACGATCGACACGCTTGGCGGCAACGTCCGCGTCCGCATCACCCCGCGCGACGAAGAGACGAACGCCAATCAGACCCCTCCGAATCCGGATCAACGGAACGACGAGGACAACGAGCCGAAGTAACTTTTATACAAACAAACCCGCGATTCCGCTGCTCGGTGCAGCTGGATCGCGGGTTTTTGCTTGTGCGTCGGGCGGGCGCCTGCGTTGACCCTAAAGGCCGCTAGTCAGGCTTGATCAGCGAGATGAAACGCACCTTACCGTCTTCGAACAGCAGTTGGAAGCCAAGGCCATCGTCAACGCGATAACGCCAGGCTGTTTCCGTACGGGCATTGGGAAGGCCAAGCTTGGCGATGACTTCGTTTTGCGTGAGGCCGACTTTAATTTCATCCGGCGTCGCATAAGCTTGATCGTCCGTTGTAAACACAATCGAAGCGGATAGCTTTATTATACTCGGATAGGCGTACTGATAGCCGGTAAGTGTTAAAGACTGCGGTGACAAAGATTGTATGAATCCTTTCGTTCCAAGAGCCCCGTCATAGAAAAGCGTGCCGGAGGAGAGTGCAAGGAACTTTTGCGCCCAGCCGAGATAGTCGAGACCGTCGATGTTAAAACGGCTTCGCTCGTATATCCGGTCCGTGATCCGATCCTCTTGCACTATGGCTTGCTCAGTACTTGCTTGTGCGCTAAGCCTGTCGTACGCTGCCCATTCGCCGCCTGGATTGATATACCTTTGCATGAGCATCCACACCTGATCGTCTGCCAACAACAGCGTATCCGGGGTCCCGTACGTGTTGCTGCTTGGATCGTAAGCCATGACAAAGGCGCCTTCAGCTGTATCGATTGTCATTGTATAGGCATTGCTTACCCAGGATATCTCCGGCTCCGGACTGATCGATGCAGCGGCAATGTCCAGCGTGTTCAGATTTTGCAAAATAACGTTCAGCCGATCTTTCGGCACCTCGAAGGGCTGCAGCCGGTGCTGGTTGTCTTCCAAACGAATACCGACCACATCTTGCAGCTTAAACGGCAGCTGTGCGCTTAGCAATCCCGACAAGCGTTGAATCCGGATTGGCCGTGGAGCCACATTCGGCACGGGGGCAACAGCCGTCAAAGTTGAAGTAAAGGTTACCGGACTCAGCGTTCGAACGAGATCGTCTCCCCTATGGCTTAGTAGAACTGCTCCAACGACCATCGCTACAGATACGCCGACTATTGTTGCAGCGTAAAGGCGACGGCGGTTTAGGTGCGACCGGCCATGCTTTTTGTCCATCTTTCCGCTAAGTGCCATCTGTTCGATTGCGGACATATGAGTTTCCGTAAAACCTTCCGTGCGAGATGCGTCCACCTTTAATTGCTCGTACCACGACGGCCGGCGATCCTCATTCACGATCAGATGCCTCCTCTCTAAGCCTGATCATGCGTTCCCTCGCGCGCGACAGCCTGGACTTGACGGTGCCCTCCGACAGGTCGAGGAGCAGCGCGATCTCCCTAACCGTAAGTTCGTATCGCGCCTGCAGCACGAGCGTTTCGCGCAGTTTAAGAGGAAGCCGCATGACGTCTGCCCATATCTCGTTGGATAATGAACGGCGCAGCACTTCGGATTCGGCGGATGGACCGGCATCATGCGCTCGGTCGTCTATGCGATCCATTAGCGTGACGCGGCGCAGAAAGGCCGAACGCAAACGATTGATCGCCGTATTTCGCGCGATCGACAGCAGCCACGTTCGAACGGAGGAAGCGCCGCGGAACGTATCGATCTTCCGGTAGGCGGCAAGGAATACGTCCTGGGATACGTCGTCCGCGAGATCCCTGCGTTTGGTGAGGACAAAGGCCAGGTTCCACACCTCGGATCCGTATTGCAGCATCAACTCGCGAAGCCCATCGGCATCTATATTTTCAGCGTAGGACCAGTGGGTTTCTTCCAAGCTCGCAACACCTCCACCGATTAGACACCGCAAACGCGCAGGAGGTTCCGTTTTAGACAAAAAAAGGAACCGGGGCGCTCTTGTGCATCCCGATCCCGATTCCATCTATCGCGCTTACTACAATTCCGTCTTAAACCTCGATACATCCTCCTTCAGCACGGAGACCAGCTCGACGAGGCGTGCTGCGTGCTCGGACACCTCTGCCGCAGCAGCCGCTTGCGCTTGAACCGAGGAGGCGATCTCCTGCGAGGAGGCTGCCGTCTGCTCGGAGACGGACAGGATCGTACCGATAGAAGAGACGACGACACCTTTTTGCGAATCGATTGCGGTAATCGTGGAGCGCTCATGGGCAACGTGCGCGAGCATCCGGGCGATAGAAGCTTGGATTTGCTTCATCGCGCGGCTAACGTGCGACACCGCGTCCTTCTGAATGCCGTTAACTTCGTTGGTGCGGTTCACGACCTCCGCGAGGCTACCAGTCTGCTCCAGAACGCCGGCGATCGTCCGCTCGATCTGCTTCGCGGACTGACGGGCTTGCAGCGCCAGCCTTCTGACCTCGTCCGCGATGACCGCGAAGCCTCGGCCATGCGGGCCCGCTCTCGCGGCTTCGATCGCGGCGTTCACGGCCAGGACATTCGTCTGCTCTGCAATATCGGAGATCGCCCGGGTGACGGACGAGATCGATTGCGATTGCGCGCACAGATCGTCGACCATGCCGGCCACCCGGCCAAACGCTTGCTCGAGCTCCTCGAACGAAGCTTCCAAATGCGCGGCGCTAGCGTCCCCCTCCCGGACCTGAACCTCGGAGGTCGCGAGCTCGCGTTCGATATCGGCGGATTGAACCGTCAGCGTGCCGATTTCCCGAGTTAGCAGACGTACGGCTTCGGAGCTTTTCTCCAGCTCCAGCGTCGTGCCCGCCGCGCCTGCCGCGATCTCCTCGGTCGACCGGGCGGCTTCCCGGCTGGTTCTGCCGTTTTCCCCCGAAATGACCATAACGCCGTGCGCCGTCTCTTCGACGGAGGTCACGCCGACATTCACCTTCCCGATTAGCGATCGGACGCGATGCAGCATTTCGTTGTAGTTCGACGCCAAGTCGCCGAGCTCGTCGTTTGCCGCATAATCGAACTGCGCGATCAGATCCCCGTCCGCCGTCTTGGCGATCGTTTTGCGAAGGGTATGAATCGTGCGCAGCAGCCGAATCGCAATATAGAGGGCGGCCAGGGCGCCGATGGCGAGCCCGATGACAAGGGCGACCGCGCTAATCCGTATAAATCCTTGCAAACTCCGGTCAAGCGCGCTTCGTTCGATGAACGAGACGACGCTCCAGTTCATCGAATAAACGTAAGAGACCGTGCCGGTATACCGTACGCCCTTCCATTTGAACGCGATATCCTCCCGTTTGCCGGCCGCTACATCCTCGACCCATGCGAACGTTTTTTTCATATCGCTTATATCCTCGAGCGCGTCGTCCGCGCCTTCCGTCCGTCCGCTCGCGTTCGGATCGATATTTTTTCCTTCCATCCCCTTCATGAAGGAGGTGACGACGAGGCCGCGGTCATCGAAAAGGATCAGCTTGTTTTTGCCGAACGTCTCGTTCGACTCCCGCAGCGCGCCGAGTCCCGCAAGATCGATATCGTAGCCCGCGGCGCCGTACAGCTCCGAATCCTTCATGACAGGCGTGACGACGGTGACAGCCATCTTGCCGGCGGCTGGTCCAGGTGGACGCTCGTCCATGCGGTGGATTTCTCTTGCGCAGCGAGCCGGTATATCGAAGATTGCCGATCGTCAGCCGGGGGACTCGCGCTCGAAGAACTCAGCGTATGCCCGTCGGAGGCGCGGATGAAGAAGACACTTTGCAGAGCCGGATCCTTGGCCTGCGTCTCCCGCAGCAGCTGCCCAATAGGTTCGTCGGGACGACCCGCGCTCGCGGCCAACGTCCCGATCGACATGGAGAGCTGTTCAAGCGATTTTTCGTATTGCTCGGTCAGCATCCGCATTTCGCGCGTCGCGCTCTCGACCTGTACCGCATTGGCATCGGCAAAGGAACGTTGCAGCGAGCTCCTCACCGTAGCGAACAGCATCAGCGTGCAGGCGGTCAGCGAGATAAATACGGCAATGGAAATGAGGAGCATCCATTTCGTGCGCAGCGAACGTCTGCGGCGGTCCTTCCGGTGCAGTGGAGCGGGGGATGCGGGAGAGGAGGTCAATGTCGAACGCCTGCCTTATTGGGAAATGTTTGAAGCCACTCCTCATTCTAATAGACGGCGCCGATCGATGAATGCGGTTTCATGACGACTAATTTGCGATGCGCTGGAATTTATTGCGGTCGGCCGTCTGGAATGCGCGGAGGAACGCGTGTTCCCGATTGTTTCCGAGCCTCGGGAGACCCGATAAATACACGGAAAACTTCTTGCGGAAATCTGTGAACATTCATTGACAGTACCCCCTGGCAAGTGTAAATTTATTGTTGACTCACCGACGTCGGTTGCGTTTTTGGCAACCCGTTTTTGTTAAGCGGCCTAATTTGTGCTTATTTTCACAATTAATGATACCAGGCGTCAACGCCGCAGGAGGAGACTCACCATGGAAGCTTTAGCCCTTGAACGCAAAGCGGAGCAGAACCGCGAGCTGCGCGAGCGCCTGGCGCAGCTGAAGAAGGAACGCAATGCCATCATTCTGGCTCACTATTACCAGCGCGACGAGATTCAAGAGGTGGCCGACTTCCGCGGAGACTCGTTCCTGCTCGCCCAGAAGGCCGCGCAGACGGACGCGGACGTCATCGTGTTTTGCGGCGTGCACTTCATGGGCGAGAGCGCCAAGATCCTCGCGCCGCACAAGACCGTGCTCGTCCCCGACGAGCGCGCGGGCTGCCCGATGGCGGACATGGTCAATCCGATCGGCCTGCGGGAGCTGAAGGCCAAGCATCCAAATGCCAAGGTCGTGACCTATATCAACTCGTCCGCGGACGTAAAGGCCGAGACCGACATCTGCTGCACGTCCGCCAACGCGGTCAAGGTCGTCAATTCGGTCGAAGGCGACGAGGTCATCTGGTGCCCGGACAAGAACCTGGGCCACTATGTGCAGCAGCATACGGACAAGAAGATGATTATCTGGGAAGGCTATTGCAACACGCACGACATGCTGACCGTCAAAGATGTGTACGAGATGCGGGCGAAGTATCCGAACGCGCAGTTCGTCGTTCATCCGGAATGCCGCCCCGAGGTCGTCGAGCTGGCCGACTTCGTCGGCAGCACGACCGGTATCCTGAAGTATTGCCGCGAATCGAGCCACAAGGAGTTCATCGTCGGCACCGAGGACGGCACGGGGTACCAGCTGCGGGTGGACAGCCCGGACAAGACGTTCCATTTTGCGAGCAAGTTCCTCGTCTGCCCGAATATGAAGGTCAACAACCTGAAGAAGGTCGTCAAGGCGCTTGAAACGATGCAGCCGCAGATCCATGTGCCGCAAGACGTCGCCGACAAGGCGCGCCTGTCGCTCGAGCGCATGCTGCTCGTCAAGTAATCGAGAGAGACCAATAACTTCAGGCAGGGAGTCGCAGAGGGCCATGATACCACGATATATCGTCGATTTCGATCCGGCGGAGCTTGAGACCGTACAGACGGATATGATCATTATCGGAGCCGGGATCGCGGGCCTCTTCACCGCTCTTCAGGCTGCCAAGGACCGCCGCGTCCTCATGATCACGAAAAAGTCGCTGTTCGACAGCAACACCCGCTACGCCCAGGGCGGCATCGCGGCCGTCATCTCGGAGGACGATTCGCCGGAATTTCACCGCCAGGACACGTTGATCGCGGGCGCCGGGCTATGCGATCCCGAGGCGGTAGACGTACTCGTGCACGAGGGACCGGATTGCGTCCAGGCGCTGATCCAATACGGCACGCACTTCGACGAGGAGGACGGACACCTCGCCCTGACCAAGGAAGGCGCGCATAGCCAGCGCCGCATTCTGCACGCCAACGGCGACGCTACGGGCTACGAGATCGTGCGCGCGCTGGCGGACAAGGTGCAAAGCGTGCCCAATATCGAAGTGTGGGACGACCACTTCGTGCTCGATCTGCTGACCGAGGAGGGCGAGTGCGTCGGCGCGCTCGTGCAGAAGCCGGACGGCTCGCGCGTGATCGTGCGCGGCGCGGCGACCGTCCTCTGTTCGGGAGGCACCGGGCAGCTGTACCGCTACACAACGAATCCCGAGGTCGCGACGGGCGACGGTATCGCGATGGCTTATCGCGCCGGCGCGGTCATCCGCGACATGGAGTTCAACCAATTTCACCCGACATCGCTGTGCTATCCGGGCGCGCCGCGCTTCCTGATCTCGGAAGCGGTACGCGGCGAAGGCGCCGTTCTCCGCAATATCCGGGGCGAGCGCTTCATGGACAAGTACCATCCGCAGCTCGAGCTGGCACCGCGCGATATCGTGGCGCGGGCCATCGTGAGCGAGATGGAACTGACCAAGTCGACTTACGTTTACATCGATATTACCCACGAGACGCCGGATCTGATCAAGCACCGGTTTCCGAATATTTACGAGTTTTGCCTGAATTACGGCCTCGACATGACGACGGACTGGATTCCGGTGGCGCCTGCTGCCCATTATATGATGGGCGGCGTCCGTACGGATATGAACGGCGAATCGAGCATCCCCAGGCTGTTCGCCTGCGGCGAAGTATCGTCGACGGGCGTGCACGGCGCGAACCGGCTGGCGAGCAACTCGTTGTCCGAAGCGATCGTGTTCGGCCGCCGTATCGTCGATCGGATCGGCTCGCTGCCGCCGCTTACGGTCGAAGCGCGTACCGGATATGCGTCTGAGCGGATCGGCACGCCGGCGGGCAAGATGGCAGAGCGCCGCCTTAAGCTTCAGAAGCTGATGGTGCGCTTCGCCGGTCTCAGGCGGGAGGCCCACGGCTTGGCCAAGGGGCTCGAAGAGCTGCGCCGTCAGGCGCCGCTGTACCAGACAGAGATGTCGGCGCGCGAGGAGTTCGAATACGCGAACCTGCTCACCTGCGCGACATTGATGATGGAGGCGGCCCTTATGCGCGAAGAGAGCCGCGGCGCGCATTACCGGGAGGACTTCCCGGACAAGGACGATCTGTTCTGGCGCAAGCATACGCTGATGCACAGGGAACGGGGCATCGGAGAGGAGTTCATAGGCGATGTTTGAATCGGAAAAGGACTGGGAGATCGCGGGACCCGCGGTCGATGCCGTGAAGGCGCAGCTTAGGGCTTGGCTGGCCGAGGATATCGGCAGCGGGGACGTGAGCACGATGTCGACGGTGCCGGCGGGCCACCGGTCGAAGGGAATTATTCACGCCAAGGAAGCGGGCGTGCTTGCGGGCATGCCGCTCATGCGCCTCGTCTTCGGCGTGATCGACCCTTCGCTCGCGGTCGAATCGCGGGCGCATGACGGAGACCGCGTCGAGCGCGGCACCGTGCTCGCGGTCGTCGAGGGCGCTACGCACAGCATCCTGACCGGCGAGCGTCTCGCGCTGAACCTGCTGCAGCGTCTGTCCGGCATCGCCACCAAGACCCGCGTCTACGTGGACGCGGCCCAGGGCTATCCGGCGCGGATCGCCGACACGCGCAAGACGACGCCGGGCCACCGCACGCTGGAGAAATATGCCGTGCGCATCGGCGGCGCAAACAATCACCGCTTCGGCTTGTACGATGCGGTCATGATCAAGGATAATCATATTAAAGCGGCAGGCGGCATCTCTGCGGCCGTCGCGTCGGCGAAGTCGCGCATCCCGCACACGATGATGATCGAGGTCGAAGCCGAGTCGCTGGAGCAGGCGGTCGAAGCCGCGCGCGCAGGCGCGAACGTCGTTATGTTCGACAATATGTCGCCCGAGCAAATGAAGGCGGCCGCCGCCGAGCTGCGGGGCATCGCGCCCCATATCGTACTGGAAGCGTCCGGCGGCATTCGTCCGGAGCGGGTGCGCGAAGTGGCTGCGTCCGGCGTTGACGTGATCAGCGTAGGCGCGCTGACGCACTCGTTCAACGCGCTGGACATCAGCCTGGATCTGAACGAAGTCAAGAAGGGGGAAGTCTCTTGATTCTGGTCGTCGACGTCGGGAACACCAACATCGTGCTCGGCCTGTACGAGGGCTCGGAGCTTCTCCATCATTGGCGGCTCAGCACGAACCGCTCGGCGACGGTCGACGAGTACGGGATCATGCTGACCAACCTGTTCAGCATCGCGGGCATCCTGGCGGCCGAGATCGACGGCGTGATCGTCTCGTGCGTCGTACCGCCGCTCATGCCTACGCTCGAGCGGCTGTTCCCCAAGTATGTGGGCCGCGAGGCGCTGGTCGTCGGACCGGGCATCAAGACGGGCCTCAACATCCGGTACGAAAATCCGAAGGAGGTCGGCGCCGACCGGATCGTCAACGCGGTCGCGGGCATCGAGCACTATGGAGCGCCGCTGGTCGTCGTAGATTTCGGCACGGCGACGACCTTCGATTATATCGACCCGTCGGGCGCTTATCTCGGCGGAGTCATCGTGCCGGGCATCGGCATCTCGGCCGAGGCGCTGTACCAGCGTGCAGCCAGACTGCCGCGCGTCGAGCTGGCCAAGCCGAAGGCGGTCGTCGGCCGCAACACGGTCGCGGCCATCCAGTCCGGCGCGATCTACGGCTACGCCGGCCAGGTGGACGGCATCGTGAAGCGGATCTGCGCCGAGCAGCGCTGCACGCCGCGCGTCATTGCGACGGGCGGTCTCGCGGAGCTGATCGCCAGCGAGTCGGAGACGATCGAATCGGTCGATTCAATGCTGACGCTGGAAGGATTAAGAATCATTTACGAACGCAATCTATAGAAATCCCGGCCGGCCGGTTCCGCCCGCTCCGGCGGACGGACGAGCCGGCATCGAACAACTTAGGCAAAGGAGCGGATGAAGTGACGGACGAACTGATCAGAGGCACCGCATGGGGCGGCGCCGTTCGTGTCTTTGGCGCGAAAACGACCGAGCTCGTGCGCGAGCTCCAACGCAGGCACGATACATTTCCGACGGCTTCGGCCGCGCTCGGAAGGACCGCGACTGCGGCGGCTATGATGGGCTTCATGCTCAAGGGAGACGAGAAGCTCACCGTACAAGTGAAGGGCGACGGACCGATCGGTCAGATCGTGGCCGACGCCAACGCCGTCGGCGAAGTTAAAGGCTATGTCGACTATCCGCATACGCATCTGCCCAGCAACAGTCTGGGCAAACTGGACGTATCGGGCGCGGTAGGCAAGACGGGTTTTCTTAACGTGACCAAGGATCTTGGCCTGAAGGAGCCGTACCGCGGCAGCGTGCCGCTCATCTCGGGCGAGCTGGCCGAGGACTTCACGTATTACTTCGCGGCATCGGAGCAGACGCCGTCCGCCGTCGGGCTGGGCGTTCTCGTCGATACCGACAACACCGTGCTCCATGCGGGCGGCTTCGTCATTCAGGTGCTTCCTAATATTACCGACGAGCAGTTGTCGCGCCTCGAGCAGGCCGTCTCGGCGATGCCACATGTCACCGCGCTGCTCGATCAAGGCGAGACCGCCGAGGGAATCTTGAAGTTCCTCGTCGGCGACGATCTGACGATTCACGATACGATCGAGCCCAAGTTCGTTTGCAACTGTTCGCGCGAGCGCGTTGAGCGCACGCTCATCAGCATGGGCGAGACCGACTTGCGCAAGCTGATCGACGAGGACGGCCAGGCGCAGGTCGAGTGTCATTTTTGCAATGAATCCTATTCGTTCGACGGCGAGCAGCTCCGCGGGATTCTGGAACGCGCGACTTCTTAATATAGCAAAGGGAGGGATACGGCCATGTGGCAGACGAAGCGGCTGGGGAAGCCGATCGTTCTGCTTGCCCTGACGTGGGCGCTTGCTGCCGAGGCCGGATGTACGGCCAAGCCGGCGCTTACGGCGGAGCCGTCCGGCACCGAGCCGATCCCATCCGGTTCGATGTCGGGCGCTCCGGGAGGAGCGGGCGACACCGTGGCAATCGTAGGAGAAACGCGCATCACCCGCCAGCAGCTGCTCAACGCGTTATTAGGTTCGTATGGGGAGCAGACATTGCGGATGATGATGCTCCGCCTGGCCGTCCAGAAGGAGGCGCAGTCCGCGGGCATCTCGATCACGGAGGCATCGCTGGACCGGGAACTTCGCAAGGCAAGCGAGGGCTACCAGAGCCTGGAAGACTTCTATGATGCCCGGCGGCAGCAGCTTGGCATGACGCCCGACGACGTGCGCGAGGATCTTCTTTATAAATTGCAACTTGAAGCACTCGCGATTCGCGGCGTCGAGGTGACGGATGCGGAAGTGGATCAGTACATGAGCGACCATCCGGAGGAATTCGCGCCGAAGGAGGAGCTGAAGCTCTCCCACATCGTCGTGGAGCGGCAGAAGGACGCAGCGCATCTGGTCGACTTGCTCGCGCAAGGAGAGGACTTCGCGGAGCTGGCGGCCGCGAACTCGCAGGATGCGGATACCGCTGCCGACGGAGGCAGTCTCGGTTGGGTCGAGACCGACGATCCGTTTGTGGCGCCCGAGCTGTTGGCCGCGGCTGCGAAGCTCGAGATCGGGGAAGCGGCAGGGCCGATTCGCACGGACGCAGGCTACGAGGTCGTGCTCGTCGAGGGCCGGCGAGGCTCGGGCGAGCAGGATGGGCAGGCGAATCGGGAAGCGGCGAAGCGCGAATACGCGCTGTCGGTGTCGCCGCCGCTGTCCGAGGTCGAGCAGACGCTGCTGGACAAGTATGACGCCAAAGTGCTTGACGGGGCGCTCCAATATTAACTGAAGGGCATTATCCTTCTATTGACAATCTTGTGCAACGTTGATAAGATGAGAAAAGATAAAAACCTACTGAAATTGTCGGAAATAGAAAAATGGACGACGCCGTCCGCCATTATTCGAGGAGGAATCATTCGCCATGGCAAAAATCGTGCAGAATATCACGGACCTGATCGGGGATACGCCGCTTGTCCGTCTGAACCGCATCGTACCTGAAGGCAGCGCGGAGGTTTACGTCAAGGTCGAATATCAGAATCCGGGCGCTAGCGTCAAGGATCGGATCGCCATCAGCATCGTTGAGGAAGCCGAAAAAGAAGGCAAGCTGAAGCCGGGCGGCACGATCGTCGAAGCGACCAGCGGCAACACTGGTATCGGTCTCGCGCTCGTCGCTGCTGCGAAGGGCTACCGCGCGGTTATCGTCATGCCTGAGACGATGAGCCTTGAGCGTCGCAATCTGCTTCGCGCCTATGGCGCCGAGCTGGTGCTGACCCCGGGTTCCGAAGGCATGAACGGCGCCGTCAAGAAGGCCGAAGAGCTCCTTAAGGAGAACCCGGACTATTTCCTCGCCGATCAGTTCAAGAACAAAGCGAACCTCAAGATTCACCTCGAGACGACGGGTCCCGAGATTGTCGAAGCGATCAACTCGCTCGACGGCAAGCTGGACGCGTTCGTGGCGGGCATCGGCACGGGCGGCACGATCTCCGGCGCCGGCAAGGTGCTGAAGGACAACTTCCCGGGCGTCAAGATCGTCGCTGTCGAACCGGCGGCATCTCCGCTGCTGTCGAGCGGCAAGGCGGGTCCGCACAAGATCCAGGGCATCGGCGCCAACTTCGTGCCTGAGATTCTGGACCGCGAGATCTACGACCAGATCATCGCCGTCGAGAACGAAGACGCCTTCGAATGGGCACGCACCGCTGCCAAGAAGGAAGGCATCCTGTGCGGCATTTCCTCCGGCGCGGCGATTTTCGCAGCGCTGCAAGTCGCGAAGGAACTCGGTGCCGGCAAGCGCGTCGTCGCAGTCGTTCCGTCCAACGGCGAACGCTACCTGAGCACGCCGTTGTTCAACTTCGACAACTAATAGAGTTGGCCGACGATCCGGCCGTCCTTTTTGGGGCGGCCGGATTTTGGCGTTTTCCGGTCGGCGGCAGGAACGGGATATGAATGTTGGCGGCATAGCGACGTGCGACATCGTTATTTGGCTGGAGATGCGAGAATGCGTCGGGATAGCGATCTCGGACATCGTTATTTGCCCGATGCTGCGGGAGTGCGATGGTTAGCGATGCGTGGCATCGTTATTAGCTGGCTCAAGTAAAAACGGAGGGCTCGTAGCCCCCCGTTTCCGCTTATAGAGCGCCCGCTTCCTGGCAAATGGCGACCGCCCGGTCGTAGTCCTCTTCTTCGACGATGGCCGTCAGCAGAATATCGCGTCCCGTAACCCGGTTGTCGGGCCCGCCCGAGCTCATCCCGCTGGCGCTGACGCTGGCTGCGGCCAGCACGGCGGCATCGGGATTGTCAAAGTCTCCGCCAAGCGTGATGAATCCGAGTCCGCGGAACGTCCCGGCGATCGTGTTGCCCAGCTGATCGAGATGCTCCATGCCGGCGCCCGGATACCCGTCAAACCGGTCGATTGCATGCTCGATCAGGCGCAAGGACTTCAGCCCCTCCAGCGCCTGTCTGGCTTGGTCCGGGGTGTTGAAGTAGGCGAGCACCGCCCGTTCTGCCATCGCGTCGTCCCCCTTTGGCCGGCAACGTCTACACCGGCGTTGATCCACCGTAGTATAGGCGCGAACGAGGGCGGCTATGCGGTCGGGCGAGCGCCTACCGAATTCGTTTCCTCAAATAACGCCTGAACGCATACATGACCCACAAATGAATCTTGGCCTGCGTGTACTTGTAGAGGAACCATGGCAGCGCCGGCAAGTAATCGTGGATGGCGATGATGCATTCGTCGGAGTCCGGCACCTGCAGAAACTCCAGTCGTCCGCGGTGCGTCTCTTTTCGGCTTGAAAAGGAACCGCCTGTAATATAATACAACGCCCGGGTCGGCGAACTGCGCTCTTCGGAGTACGTAAGCTCAAGCAGAGGCGCTTTGCGGCCGGCGATGTGAATCCGATAAATATCCTTCTTATCGTGCACCACCCGGATCAGCGGTCCGGCCGCCCGATTCAGCCAGCTAAGGTACGACTTCGAAGCAGCGTCGGCATCCATCCCCTCGGGCAGTCTGACGCGCTGCACGGAACGGACGTCCGACTTGGCGGCGCTTGCCGCCTTTCCCGGCTTCCGCTCCTTCCCTCCAGCGGCGCGTTCGCGGTCAAGCTTTCTTTGCTCCTCTTCCCGTATTGCGTCATTCGCCGCCTCGCGAAACGTGATAACGCCTTCTCCAATCCCGCTCGCCCGCCCTTCGTCTCTTGCAACCATAGTATGAACCAGACTCTCGATCAAAGGGTAAGCCATCTCTTTGGGCGTTCCGGTAATGAGCGCAAGCCATAGGCGGGACAAGTAAACGGAAAAGGCGGGAAAGGGAATGAATAAACGTTTCTTCCCCAGTGTTTCCGCCGTTTGGCCGAGCATCTCCTTGTAGGTCATGACGTCGGGTCCGCCGATGTCGATCGCGCGCCGGTACAGGCCGGTCCGTCCGATCGTCGCCGTTAAGGCGTCCAGCACCTCGGGGAGGGCGATCGCGTGCGTATGCGTGCGCGTCCACTTGGGGAGGATCATGACGGGCAGGCGGCGAACCAGCTTCAGCAGAATCGGAAAAGAAGAACCTTCGGGCCCGACGATCAGGCCGGCCCGCAGCGTCGTCACCGGCACGCCGTACGAAGCGAGCACCTTTTCTACCTCCAGCCGACTCCGCAAATGGCGGGACAACGCTTCGGGAGGGACGTTCGCCGGGATAATGCCGCTCAGGTAAACGATCTGGCGCACGCCATTTTTGCTGGCGGCTCTGGCAAAGTGGTCCGCGAGCAGCACGTCCATATCCTCGAATCGGGCTTGCGTCAGCTTGGCCGACGGGAGCATGGAGTGGACCAGGTAAATCGCATAGTCCGCTCCCGCCAATCCCCGTTCCGCGTCGATCAGGGAAAACAGGTCGCACGAGCGCCAGCTCGTATGTGGCTCGGCTTCCCGCTCTTCCCCGCCGCCTCTGGATAACGCGATGACATCGGCGAACGACGTCAAGCGTTCGAGCAGGTTGCGGCCGATATAGCCGCTCGCGCCGGTCAAGGCCACGACGGGTCTTTTTTCCAAGCCGTCTTCCCGTTTGCTCATGGTGACTGCGCTCCTTCGTATCCGTCTGCCGACACATACCCGTTATCGTCCGCAAAGTAACAAACCCCGCCGGGGCGGGGCATTTTGGCGTAGCAGGCAACCTACTTACGTTTTTTACAGCCAGTCTGTGATTTTAACCGAAAGCTTCTGATGTTGGCCGTTCTTGACGCTGGTGTAGTCGAGATCGATAACGCCGTCATGCTCGCCTTCTACCGTGAACGTGTCGCCGTGGTAGGGGACGTCGTTCAGCTTGGCATATTCCTGATCCGCCGGGTCGAGCAGCTCGTACAGCTCTTTCTTTTTGCCCGTCTCCGGGTCGACCAGCGTGAGCAAGCCTGTCGTGTTCGGCCGGATGAGCAGGTAGTTTGCGCCGATGCCCTCCACGCCGTAAACTTCGTCCAGCCCGCCGAGCTTCGTCAGGTCGTAGGTCTTGTCCGTGCTCCCGTCCGCTTTAAGAATCCGCAACGTTTTGCCGTCGGTCAGCACCGGCTGGTTGCCCTTGCTGGTCACGTTCGGCGTCATGCGCTGCCAGTAATGGACCGAGGCTTGGTCGGCTAGCTTCTTGTTTTTGACGTAGGCTGTCGTGTAGTTGACGTTGATATGCGGTTCGCCATAATTATCGGACACCGTGACGACGAATCCGCCGGTACCGAGCTTGTCGACGGACAGGCTCAAATACTCTTGCTGTTCAAAATCGAGCCTGCCGGTCTTCACGGCCGGGCTGTTGGACGGATCGGACTGATATAGGTCGCCGGTCTTCCTGTCGAGCCAGAACATCGACGGCGTCATCGTAATCGCGTATCCGACGGCGTACGGATCGCCGTCATCGATCGTTACCGCGCGCTGCGCGCTCTGCCACTTCACGGTGGCGCCCAGCGACTGCGCGACGAAGCGGACGGGCACGTATACCGTATTGTTCTTCATGAGAGCCGGCGCGTTCAGCGCGATGGATTTGTCGTTAAGCTGCGCAGTCTTGCTGCCGAGCGTCAGCTTTACCGTACGGTTGGGCGCGTAAACGGACACGAGCTTCTTGGCGCCGTCCCAGTCCACATAAGACTTGAGCAGCTGCGAGACCATACGAAGCGGAACGAAGACGCTGCCGCTGGCGTCGAGATAAGGCGCCGCCGTTCCGGCCGAGATCTCGTTGCCGTTGACAACGAGTTTAATGGGCTTAGGGGTTGCGGCTTGGGCCGCGGATCCGCCGGACGTCGCCGCGGTTCCGGCTGCCAGCAGCAGGGCGAGCCCGAACATCCGGACTTTATTTCTCTTATGCATGTCATGATCATCTCCTTTTTTAGCGTTGCATCCTTCAATACCCATATTTAGAGACGATTCGGAGGTTAATAAAGTTTCTCGCGCGGAAGGGCGAACGCTCTATCCTCGGCATGCGATTGTTTGTATACTTTAGTGAAGAATAGGGAGCGGCGCGGTTAGATTGTCGGCGAAAAAGCTTCCGAGGGGGATATGCGGAGTTGGAAGCGCGAATATCGTTGGAAAAATGGCGGTCGTGGATTGAAGAGTTGACGGATGCCGATGCGGCGGCCGGCCGCGGGTATAATCGTCTGCCTTACATAGAGAAGCATGCGTTGGCAGCAGGCGAAGATCGCGTACCGCTCTGGCGCGGCGCCTGGGAGGCGGCGGGCGAGGAAGCCTTCGTGCTGGAAAGCGGCAAAGGCGGCCGGTATACGTTTCTCGGCATCCGGCCTAGCGCGGTGCTGGTCGGACGGGGCGACCAAGCCGAGCTTAGGCGTCGCGGCGGCGAGGGCGCAAGAGAGGAGGCAGAGCGGCTGAGCGGAGACCCGATCTCGGTCGTGCGCGAGGTCATGGGCCGATATCGCACGCCGTCGGACACGGGGCTGCCGATGTTCACGGGCGGCACCGTCGGCTATTGGAGCTATGACGTCGCACGCGCGCTGGAGCGGCTTCCGCAGACGGCGGCGGACGAGCTGGGCCTGCCGGATTACGCGTTTTTGCTGATCGACGAGCTATGGATCGTCGATCACGAGGCGGGCGAGCTATACCTCGCCGTTCATGCGGATCCGGGCGATGCCAAGAGCGAACCGGCGGTTGCGGCCGCGTATGCCCGCGCACGCGCGCATGCGGCGCGGATGAAGGCGGACTGGGACGGGTTCGTTGCGGCATCCGCAGCACCCGAGGCCGCGTCGGCGCTGGTGTCGGCGCGCGGAATGCTCGCGGAGGAGGGCCTGGCGCTCGACGTTGAGACGTTCGCGAAGGGGCTGCGCACCTCCTTTTCCAAAGAAGCGTTCGAGCAGGCGGTTCGCCGCATCCAGCAGTACATCGGTCAAGGCGACGTCTTCCAGGTGAACCTGTCCCTCCGGCAGACGATGCCGGTGACGGCGAGCCCCGAAGCGCTCTATGAATGGCTGCGCCTCATTAATCCATCGCCTTACATGGGCTTGCTGCGGCTGCCCGGCTTCAGCCTCGTGTCGGCGTCGCCGGAGCTGCTGGTCAAGCGACAGGGAGAGCGCGTCAGCATGCGGCCCATCGCGGGCACGCGCAGGCGCGGTCGCACGCCGGAGGAGGACGCCGCAATGGCGGACGAGCTGCTCTCGAGCGTGAAGGAGCGCGCGGAGCATATCATGCTCGTCGATCTGGCGCGCAACGATCTCGGGCGCATCTCCGCCTACGGCTCGGTACACGTGCCGGAGCTGCTTACGATCGAGCGCTATTCGCACGTGATGCATCTCGTGTCGCAGGTCGAAGGACGGATCGCGCCCGGCAAGGACAGCCTCGACGTGCTGGCTGCCTCGTTTCCCGGAGGCACGATCACGGGCGCGCCCAAGATCCGCACGATGGAAATCATCGAGGAGCTTGAACCCGTGCGCAGAGGCGCTTATACAGGCTCGATCGGATGGATTGACTACGCGGGGAATATGGAATTTAATATAATTATCCGTACGATGGTGGCGAAGGACGGCCTCATCCATATCCAGGCCGGCGCCGGCATCGTCATCGATTCCGATCCCGAGCGGGAGTTCTACGAATGCCTGAACAAGGCCAAGGCGCTCTGGAAGGCTGTACAATATGGGGAACGGCTCAGCCCGGACGGGACGGGAGCCGACGCGAAGGGGGACTGGACATGATTCTGGTCATCGACAATTACGATTCGTTTACTTATAACCTGGTGCAGTATCTGGGCGAGCTGGGACAAGACATCGTCGTCAAGCGCAACGACGAGATCGACCTGGACGGCATCGCGGCGCTTAAGCCCGATCACATCCTGATCTCGCCGGGACCTTGCACGCCGAACGAGGCGGGCATCAGCCTGTCCCTGATCGATCGCTTCAAAGGAGAGATTCCGATCTTCGGCGTCTGCCTCGGGCATCAGGCGATCGGACAGGCCTTCGGCGGCGACGTCGTACGCGCGCCGCAGCTCATGCACGGCAAGACAAGCGAGATGTCCCACGACGGTCGCACGATTTTCGAAGGCGTGCCTTCGCCGTTCACGGCGACGCGCTACCACTCGCTCATCGTGAAGCGCGATACGCTGCCCGACTGCCTGGAGATCAGTGCTGAGACGGACGGCGAGATCATGGGGCTGCGCCACAGGGAATACGTCGTCGAGGGCGTGCAGTTCCACCCCGAGTCGATCATGACGGACCATGGACGCACGCTGCTGCAAAATTTCTTGAACTACAAGTCGGGCTTGCGGCAATGAAGCTGCTGCTGGACGGACAATTGACGGATAGCCGGGAAGCCGTGATCTCAGTCTACGATCACGGCTTCCTGTATGGGATGGGCCTGTTCGAGACGTTCCGCACCTACGGCGGCCGGCCATGGCTGCTTCGCAGGCATGCGGAGCGGCTTGCCGAAGCTTGCGCAGCGATGGGTATCTCGTATGGGCCGGACCCCGATGCAATGGCGGCAGGCGTTGCGCTGTTGCTCGAGGCGAACGGCCTCGCCGACGCTTATATCCGCTGGTCGGTGTCCGCCGGCAGCGGCGAAGTCGGCCTTCCCGCGGGCGAATACGAAGCGCCGCGTGAGATCGTCTACGCCAAACCGCTCGCCGCGGACGATCCCTCAACAAGGCCCGGCAAGACGCTGCGGCTTCTGCGCCTTCGGCGGACGCGTCCCGAGAACGGGGAGCTCCGGCTCAAGTCGTTCCACTATATGAACAATATCGCGGCGAAGCGGGAGCTTCGGGCCGGCGGCGCCTCGGCGAGCACCGAAGGATTGTTCCTGAACGAGCGGGACGAGGTCGTAGAAGGTCTGGTGAGCAATGTATTCTGGGTGAGGGACGGGGCGCTTTATACGCCGTCTCTCGAAACGGGGCCGCTCGCGGGCGTGACTCGGGCTTACGTGTTAGAGCAGGCCAGTCAAGCGGGTCTTATTTGCCATGAAGGCAAGTACGCATGGAACGATCTGCTGCGGGCGGACGAATGCTTCGTGACCAACTCGATCCAGGAGATCGTGCCAGTCGTCGCGGTGCAGGAACCGGACGGGCAGCCGGCACGCGGACCGGGCGGCAGCGACGGTTTCGCGTCGAATCGCGCCGATGCAGATGCCATTGATGCGGCGGGCGCCCCGGGCCCGTGGACCCGGAGGCTGATGACCGCCTACCGGGCGGCAGCGGAGAAAGGCGATGAAGCATGAATCCTGTCTTTTATCATAGACACTACCGGTTTGACGACGGTCTCGAGCTCTCGCTCGGCGAACGGACGTTGATCATGGGCATTCTGAACGTGACGCCCGACTCGTTCTCCGACGGCGGCCGGTTCGATTCGGTCGAGACGGCGGTTCGCCGCGCGGTCGAGATGGCCGAAGAAGGCGCGGACTTGATCGATATCGGCGGAGAGTCCACGCGTCCCGGACACGATCCCGTGACGGCGGAAGAAGAGCAACGGCGGATTCTGCCGGTCATCGAGGCGGTCCGCAGGGCAGTCCCGCTGCCGATTAGCGTCGACACGTACAGAGCCGACACGGCCGAGCTCGCGCTTCGGGCCGGCGCCCACCTTTTAAACGATATCTGGGGCCTGAAGCACGACCCTCGAATGGCACAAGTGGCGGCGAACGCCAACGCGCCGATCATCTTAATGCATAACCGCAAACAGCGGGATTACCGCGAATTCGTGCCTGACGTGCTGGCCGATTTACGGGAGAGCGTGGCGTTGGCCCAAGCGGCCGGCATTTCGGACGATCGCATCTGGCTGGATCCCGGCATCGGCTTCGCCAAAGATTACGATGATAACCTGGAGCTGATGGGCCGGCTCGGCGAGTTGAACGCATTAGGCTATCCCGTGCTGCTGGCAACTTCGCGCAAAACATTCATTCGACGTACGCTCGAGCTTCCCGCAGACGATGTCGTCGAAGGTACGGGCGCGACGACGTCGCTCGGCATCGCGCAAGGCTGCCAGATCGTGCGCGTACACGACGTGCGCGACATGAAGCGGGTGGCGGTAATGACAGACGCGATCGTATACCGTCAAGCCAGATCAGACGAACCGACAGCGTAAAGGAGCGACGAACGAATGGATACGATGAAGCTGAAGCGCATGGTTTTTTTCGGATATCACGGCGTATTTCCCGAGGAGAACAAGCTCGGCCAGAAGTACTACGTGGACCTGGATATGAAGCTCGATCTGAGCCGCGCGGCCGAGAGCGACGACGTCGCCGATACGGTGAACTACGCGGAGGTCCATGCCCTGGTCAAGAAAATCGTGGAAGGCCCGCCAGTAAAGCTGATCGAAAAGCTGGCGGCGAGCATTGCAACGGCGGTACTCGGTACGTATACTATAATCCATGAAGTCACGGTAGGCGTGACGAAGCCGAATCCGCCCTTCGACATCACGTTCGACGGCGTTACGGTGGAGCTCACGCGTGCCAGATGACCGAAGCGGCGGGCATGCCGCCCGCGGGTATAAGAAGGACTGAACGATGATGAAGCTGGCATATGTGGCGCTCGGCGCCAATCTTGGCGACCGGGAGCGGTCTCTCGCGGAGGCGCTGCGTCGTTTGAACGAGACGCCCGGCATCCGGGTGGAGCGCGTGTCCGGCGTGTACGAGACCGATCCGGTCGGCTATACGGACCAGCCGAATTTTTTGAATATGGCGGCGGCGCTATTCACGAGCCTGCCGCCTCTCGAGCTGCTGCGAGCGCTGCTCGCGCTCGAACTTGAGATGGGCCGGGTCCGCGAGTTTCGGTGGGGACCGCGGGTCATCGATCTGGATCTGCTGTCGTACGAGAATGAGACGTTCGATTCGGACGAGCTGACGCTCCCGCACCCCCGCATGGGGGAGCGGGCGTTCGTGCTTGCGCCGCTCCGGGACGTGTGGGCGCCCGGCGAGGCCTTCCCTTGGGAAGCGCAGCTCGGGCCGGATACGCTTGAGAGGGAAGGCATTCGCCGTCTGGCTTCCGGGTTGGAGCCGCGCGGCCTCTAGGAGGGATATCACTTGCTGAAGATCGGCAATGTGGAGATGAATAACAACGTGGTGCTGGCGCCGATGGCGGGCGTTTGCAACCCAGCTTTTCGGCTGATCGCCAAGGAGTTCGGCTGCGGCCTCGTGTGCGCGGAGATGGTCAGCGACAAGGCGATTCTGCACGGCAATCGGCGAACGCTCGAGATGCTGTTCGTGGACGAGCGGGAGAAGCCGCTCAGCCTGCAGATCTTCGGCGGCGATCGCGAATCGCTCGTCGAGGCGGTCAAGTTCGTCGATAAGAATACGAACGCCGACATTATCGACATCAATATGGGTTGTCCCGTGCCAAAAGTCACGAAGTGCGACGCAGGCGCAAGGTGGCTGCTCGATCCGGCCAAGATTTACGAGATGGTTTCGTATGCGGTGGACGCGGCCGAGAAGCCAGTGACGGTCAAGATGCGGATCGGCTGGGATGACGAGCATATTTACGCGGTAGAAAACGCCCGGGCCGTCGAGCGCGCCGGCGGCGCGGCCGTCAGCGTGCATGGACGCACCAGGGAACAATTGTATACGGGTCACGCGAACTGGGATATCATAAAGGACGTCAAAGAGGCCGTTTCCATCCCGGTCATCGGGAACGGGGACGTTTTCTCGCCTGAAGACGCGGAGCGCATGCTCGCGCATACGGGCGTCGACGGCGTCATGATCGGCCGCGGCGCGCTGGGTAATCCGTGGATGCTGTATCGCACGGTCCACTATCTGACCACGGGAGAGAAGCTCCCGGACCCGAATCCCGCGGAGAAGATGCGCATCGCTATGCTGCACATGGACCGCTTGATCAACCTCAAAGGCGAGGGGCAAGCGGTACGCGAGATGCGGAAGCATCTGGCCTGGTATCTCAAGGGGCTGCCGGATGCCGCGCGCGTCAAAAACGAGATCATGGAAATGACGCGCCGCGCCGACGTCGCGCGCAAGCTCGACGAATACGTGGAGTCGCTGGCCGACCTCGACGCCGCCTTGCAGACCGAGGACGGGCCCGTCGTCGTGCATTGATTTCGCGTCGATTCCTGTTAATTGACATTTAATAGGGGTTGAAATATAATTCTAAGCAATATTCGCAAGACGGTCGAGATTGCCGCGGCTGGCCGGGACATTCCCAGTCATGTCGGCGGCAATTCGCCATATAACTGTATTCAAGGTGCGCGTCCCGCCGCGCGGTTCGCGGCGAAGCCTCCGCAAGCAAGCCTTCATGCCCGGCATGGATATCATATCTTCGACAGGAGATCGGTGAGATGAGCGAAAAAGAAGTGCTTCTGACCCCGGATGGGCTCAAGAAGCTCGAAGAGGAACTGGAGAACCTGAAGTCCGTCAAGCGCCGCGAGGTGGCCGAGCGGATCAAGGTTGCAATCGGTTACGGCGACATCAGCGAAAACTCGGAATACGAAGATGCCAAGAACGAACAGGCATTCATTGAAGGCCGCATCATCACGCTCGAGAAGATGTTGCGCAACGCTCGCATCATCAACAACGACGAGATCGATCTCAACACCGTGAGCATCGGCTCCACCGTCGTCGTCGAAGACCTCGAATTTAACGAGACGCTTGAATATACGATCGTCGGCACGGCCGAGTCCGACCCGCTGAAGAACAAGATCTCCAACGAGAGCCCTGTCGGACGCGCGATCATCGGCAAGTCGAAGGGCACGACCGTCGAAGTCAGCGTACCCGCGGGCATTATTCAATACAAGATCGTAGATATCAAAAGGTAATCTGCTGCGGGGCCCTGTGCCAAGCAAGACAAAAGGCCATCTGTGAGCGCGAAAAAGCTTCCGGCAGCGGAAGCTTTTTTGACGAAAGCGGGGTGGCCCGCGTTCTGACGGATATTCAGTTAGGAAAGGGTGTACATCATGAGTCAAGATTTAGAACAACATGCAAATGCCGAACCCACCGCCGCCGAACTCAGCGAGATGCTGCAGATCCGCCGGAACAAGCTGGACGAGCTTCGCAAGCTGGGCATCGATCCGTTCGGCACGAAGTTCGACCGTACGGCTGCCGCGGGCGACATCCTGGCGCGCCTCGACGCCAAGTCGACCGAAGAGCTGGACGAGCTCGCCGAAGAAGTCAGCCTGGCGGGACGCATCATGCAGAAGCGTTCGATGGGCAAGGCTTCCTTTGCGCATATTCAGGACCTGACCGGCAAGATTCAGATCTACGTACGTCAGGATTCTGTGCCGGAAGACCAGTACAAGGCGTTCGGCATCCTCGATATCGGCGACGTCATCGGTATCAAAGGCACCGTATTCAAGACGCGTACCGGCGAGACTTCGATCAAGGCATCGGAGCTGACCGTGCTGACCAAGTCGCTGCTGCCGCTTCCGGACAAGTTCCATGGCCTCAAGGACGTAGAGACGCGCTATCGCCAGCGTTACGTAGACCTCATCGTCAGCCCCGACGTGCAAAAGACGTTTATCACGCGCTCGCGCATCATCCAGTCGATGCGGCGTTATCTGGACGGACGCGGCTACCTTGAAGTCGAGACGCCGACGCTGCACGCCATTGCCGGAGGCGCCGCAGCCAAGCCGTTTATTACGCACCATAATGCCCTGGACATGCAGCTGTATATGCGGATCGCGATCGAGCTTCACCTGAAGCGGCTCATCGTCGGCGGTTTGGAGAAGGTATACGAGATCGGCCGAGTCTATCGCAACGAAGGCATGTCGACGCGTCACAATCCGGAATTCACGATGCTCGAGCTGTATGAAGCATATGCGGATTACAAGGACATCATGAAGCTGACGGAGGACCTGGTCGTCCATCTGGCCGAAGAGGTGCTGGGCACGACGCAGATCGTCTATCAAGGGCAGGAGGTCAATCTGTCCGCGCCTTGGCGCAGGGAGTCGATGACCTCGCTCATCCAGAAGGCCGTAGGCATCGACTTTACGGCCGATATGAGCGACGAGGAAGCGCACCGCCTGGCGAAGGAGCACAAGGTGCCGGTGGAGCCTCATATGACGTTCGGCCATATCGTGAACGCCTTCTTCGAGACGTTTGTCGAGCATACGCTTATTCAGCCTACATTCGTGACGGGGCACCCGGTGGCCATTTCCCCGCTGGCGAAGAAGAACGCAGAAGATCCGCGCTTCACGGATCGCTTCGAGCTGTTCATCGTTGCCCGCGAGCATGCCAACGCCTTTACCGAGCTGAACGATCCGATCGACCAGCGCCAACGCTTCGAAGCGCAGCTGGTGGAGAAGGAAGCGGGCAACGACGAGGCGCAGGATCTCGACGAGGACTTCATCCGCGCGCTTGAGTACGGTTTGCCGCCTACCGGCGGTCTTGGCATCGGCATCGATCGTTTGATCATGCTGCTGACCGACGCGCCGTCCATCCGCGACGTGCTGCTCTTCCCGCATATGCGCGGTGAGTAATCGGAATAGTTGGAGGGCCGGTCGCCTTGAGGCGACTGGCTTTTTGTGCGCTTGGCAGCGCAACCGACTAACGGGTGAAAGTCCCGCGTACGCCGCGAGGTGGCGGAAGTACATAGCAGAGGCGTAGTGCCGGGGCCCGCAAGGGACGGTGCGGAGGATGCCAAGGCAAAACCCGGAACAGGCGGCATACACCAAGTTGGCTGACGGAGCCGGATAACCCTGCAAAAGAAGGGTAGTCCTATACCATCCATAGGCTCCGTAAGTTAAGAGGACTGGATTCGGGGGAAAGCCGGTTGACGTGACCCAAGGAGAGCCCATCGTCTCCGCGCAGAAAGTTTTTTTTTTTGTAGCGGTATCAGAGTTCAAGATCGTGAGGATCAAGAAGGAAGGTACGGACGGTGGGCAGTCAGAAGAAGGGATAGTAGCGAGAAAGCCTGCCGGAAAGGCCGCAAAGGTAGGTGAATCGGCGTCAGGTCGCCGATGCGTGCCCCGACTCAAAAGGCGGGGACACGTGTGAAGCCCGGAACCGTGAAAGAAGCGTGAATGAGGGAAACCATGCGCCAGGCAGGAGCCGGGGAGCTAAGATGTGCGTAGATCCGGGGAATGAACAAAAGGAGAAGCCGTCTGGGGCGAGTACCGACCGGGACACGGAGATTGCCGCAAGGCTACGAGCCGAGGAACGGGAAGGGAAGGAGAACGAGCATGGAGGGACCAAGGCAAGACAAACACGCACACGTAGGAGCTGAAGTGCCAAGCAAACGCAAATGGTACAGCCTCATCGACAAGATTTGGGCGAAGCCAAACCTGGAGGAAGCGTTCCGGGAGGTCAAGCGAAACCGCGGAGCGGCAGGGATCGATCGCGTGACCGTAAAGGCATACGAATCGAAGCTGGAGCCTAATCTAGAGGGGCTTCAGCTGGCGCTGCGAAACAAGACTTACCGGTCTAAGCCGGTAAAACGCGTGTATATCCCGAAAGCTGACGGGACGCAAAGACCGCTGGGCATTCCTACCGTGGAAGACCGAGTCGTGCAAGCGGCGGCAAGGCGTATCATAGAACCCCTATTCGAAGCGCAGTTCAAGGACTGCAGCTATGGATTCCGGCCGGGAAGAAGCGCGCATATGGCGCTGGCCAACATCCGCAAGGATCTGGAAGCAGGCTACCGGTACGTGATCGACGCCGACCTGAAGTCATACTTTGACACCATCCCGCATGAGAAGCTCATTGAAAAGGTGAGAGAGACCATCGTGGACGGCAGTGTACTGCGGTTGCTGGAGAGCTTCCTGAAGGCCGGGATCATGGAAGGCGGCAGCTTCCACCTGAACGAGACGGGGACGCCGCAGGGCGGGGTGATTAGTCCGCTTTTAGCGAACATCTATCTGCATCCGCTGGACGAAGCGATGACGGCGCGCGGACACCGAATGACGCGATATGCAGACGACTTCGTCATCTGTTGCAAAACGGCAAAAGGCGCTGAGCGTGTACTGAATTCGGTCGTGGGACTGCTGGAACGCGAGATGGGACTTATCATACACCCGGAGAAAACGAAAATCGTAAACAGCTACAAGGAAACATTCGTATTCCTGGGTCATGCGTTCAAGCCGGGAAAACGGATGGTGCCGTCGGAAAAAGCGATGAAGCGATTCAAAGAACGGGTGAAGGAGATCACGCGAAGAAACCAGACGGTGAAGGTCGAGCAGATCGTGAAGAAGCGACTAAACCCATACTTGCGGGGATGGGGGAACTACTTTGGGACGGGAGATGTGTTGAGCCGATTCCGAGGACTGGATGCCTGGATTCGAAGACGAATACGGGCCGTGCAACTAAGGAGTTGGAAGAAAATTCGCAAACTCCACCGGGAAATGAGGAGACGGGGATGGGACAATAAAGATATGCCCGGACTCCGAATGACGGCCTGGCGGAGCTCGCATTCCACCTATGCCCAATACGCAATGCCAAACGAATGGTTTGCCGAAATCGGACTATGCAGTTTGCTTGAGCGAAGCCAAGAACTGCGTCCCCAACGGGGATAAGCACGGAGGAGCCGGATGCGTCGACCCGCATGTCCGGATCTGTGAGAGGCCCATGCAATTGCGCATGGGCCTACTCGATTATATGTGGCGCATATGGGAATAATGCGTCGGTATGGGAGCGAGTCAGCGTATGCAGCGTATGTGTGTATGCATCCCGTTTGAACGATATCCCCTTCGGACAGGGAATGGTCGTTTTGAACGTCGCGGGGCCTGATTCTGCAGGAACCTTCTATATAGAGGAAAGCCTGATCAGAGGGATGCATTGCAAGTGACGAACCGCCTACTACAAGCGATGTAGACACGATTTTCAGGTTTTTAAAATTCTTTTGAAAAAGGTGTTGCATTCGTCTGGGCGCCTGTGATATATTATTCAAGTCGCCGCTGAGAGGCCGCCGAGCAAGAGGCCGAGAGCGAAGACAAGATTGCTCCTTGAAAACTGAACATCGAGCGTTAAAACAAACGGACGCTGAAGCCTTTCGGGGTGGAAGCAAAAGTTATACCAGCAATGAAATGAGCTATATTGAACTACCCTTTATGGAGAGTTTGATCCTGGCTCAGGACGAACGCTGGCGGCGTGCCTAATACATGCAAGTCGAGCGGATCTTTGATGGAGCTTGCTCCTGATGAGATTAGCGGCGGACGGGTGAGTAACACGTAGGCAACCTGCCCTGAAGACCGGGATAACATTCGGAAACGAATGCTAAGACCGGATAGGCAGCCGGGTCGCATGATCTGGCTGAGAAACACGGTGCAAGCTGTGGCTTTGGGATGGGCCTGCGGCGCATTAGCTAGTTGGTGGGGTAACGGCTCACCAAGGCGACGATGCGTAGCCGACCTGAGAGGGTGAACGGCCACACTGGGACTGAGACACGGCCCAGACTCCTACGGGAGGCAGCAGTAGGGAATCTTCCACAATGGGCGCAAGCCTGATGGAGCAACGCCGCGTGAGTGAGGAAGGCTTTCGGGTCGTAAAGCTCTGTTGCCAGGGAAGAATAAGGATGTGTTAACTGCACATTCGATGACGGTACCTGAGAAGAAAGCCCCGGCTAACTACGTGCCAGCAGCCGCGGTAATACGTAGGGGGCAAGCGTTGTCCGGAATTATTGGGCGTAAAGCGCGCGCAGGCGGTCTTTTAAG